>JBMYQZ010000365.1:0-5956 GCA_049601855.1 Limisphaerales bacterium
GCATCCTCATGGCCATGAAGCGGGGCCACACCGCCCTCGAATATAAAGCCACGATCCGCGCACTGCGCAGAATCAGACCCAATATGTCTTTGTCCTCGGACATCATCGTCGGCTTTCCCGGCGAGACGGAGGAGGACTTCGAAGAAACCGTCTCGCTGTGCCGTGAAGTTCGATTTCAGAACGCGTTTATTTTCAAGTATTCCCCGCGCAAGGATACGCCCGCGGCGAAGATGCCTGATCAATTGCCGGAGAAACTGATCGAGGAACGGCACGCCCATCTGCTCTCCGTGGTGGACGAGATCCGCACGCCACATTACCAGGATTTTGTCGGCCAGCAGGTACAGATTCTAGCCGAAGGTCCGAGCCGCAAGAATCCGGCAACTCTGGAAGGCCGCACCCGGTGCAACAAGATCGTGATTTTTGAAGGTGCCCAACGCCACATCGGACAATTGCTGGACGTGAAAATCACCTCCGCCAGCTCCACCACCCTTTACGGCGATCCCGCCGTGCTGAACCTGGACGAATGACCTTTTCCCTTTTGACCATCTTGATCGGAGTCGCCTACGGGTTACCGCAGATATACGGCCTCATGAACCCGGATGGGTTCAAGAAACTCCTGAAGGATTTTCCTCGCAATCTGACCTTGGGCGGAATCCTCATGTGGATCTCAACCTGCTGGTTTCTCTACAACGTCTATCACGAAGAGATCGCGGACTTCGAAGCTTACAAGAACCTTATGCTCGGCGGATTTGCCGCAGTGGGAATCGGAACCTGTATTTACCTTCGCGATTTCCTCGGCGCCCGCGGCTTGGCCGTCTTCCTTCTCATGCTCGCCAAACTCGTGGTCGACACCGGTCGCTGGGTAGAGAGCCCGCTACGACTGATCGTGATCACCTGGGCCTACGTTTGGATCCTCGCCGGAATGTGGTGGACGATTTCGCCGTGGCGCTGCCGGGATTGGTTCGATTGGAACATCGCCGATGACAAGCGCTTCAAACTTCTCACGGCCATTCGGGCCGGCTTTGCGATCTTGATCGTCGTATTGGGCGCGACCGCACTTCGCAGCTGAGATCCTCTATTTCACCGCTCCGGATTTCAAATCCCGGACGGTCGTCAAATCTCCCAACGCTGCGCCAACTCTTCTCATGACCCGAGCCCCGGTTCGGCGGCGTCCGCCAAATCGATCTCGAAATTCTTCAAACACCTCCTCCACGAATTCTCGTGACCCGAAGACCAAACCGTCACTGAGATAACGTATTCGCAGTCGCAACACCTCTCCCGCCGACACCTTTCCACCTTTCTCCAATACCTGTCGAATCCGCTGCGGATCGAGAGCCACCTTGCCCGAACCACTGGCGTAGCCCGCGTAAACCAGCATGACTTGACGATACTCGGCTTGCGCAGTCTTCCAATTGCCACCGTCGCAAAGTGCCACCGTCGATCTTCGAATTGCGGCATTGCCGACAACGGCTTCTGCGTGACTGCAAAAGCGATAATCCTTGGGATCCTTCACCAACCCGGCCCGCACCGGATTCAGGTCGATATACATCGCCACCGTGCGCAGCGCCTCCGTCGAATCCTGTACGAGCAAACTCTTGAAACGCTCCGCCCAAAGCGTGCCAAATCGCTTGTGCCGCCGATTATACCAGCGCGTAAAACGCTGTTTGAGCGTTTGCATAAAAGGCGTTACATCCCCCATTCGCGCCAACAATCTTTCACGCATCTGTCGATTGAACACCCCGCCTTCTCGATACGACTGCTCCATCAATTGCACCCACGGCTCCCGTCGCCCATAGTAGCGGATCATTCGTCGACACAACTCCTCGTCCGACACTTCACCGCTCTCCGGCGTTTTCACCAAGAGATGAACGTGATTCCCCATCACGCAGTAGGCCACCACCTCAACTCCGCAGAAATCCGCCAACCGCCACATCAATTTCCGAAAATACTCCTTCTCCTCGTCCCCCATCACGATCTCGCCACCAACGATCCTCCCGATACAATGATAGACCGCCCCTGCAAATTTAATCCGCTTGTTCAACATCTTAACCAAGAGATCGCAGTCTATTCCGCGCCTGTCAAATAATTTGTCAGTTATATTATTATTGGCAACTAGCAAGGGAATGGGCGTTTCGTTGGCAAATCGAATCAGGCTTCGTATTCGTCCATGCCGGCGCAGGTGCAGATGGGATTGCGGTCGCCGTGGACGTTGTCTATGCGGCCGACAGGGGGCCAGTATTTGGATTCGTAGAGGCCTTCGACGGGATAGGCGGCTTGTTCCTTGGGATAGGGGTGGTCCCAGCCGGAGTCAGCTATCATGTCGCCGGTGTGAGGGGCGTTCTTCAGGGGGTTGTCTTTTTCGTCGAGGTCGCCGTTTTCGACTTCGGTCATCTCGGCGTGGATGGCGATCATAGCTTCGCAGAAGCGGTCGAGTTCATACTTCGATTCGCTTTCGGTGGGTTCGACCATCAGAGTGCCCGCAACGGGCCAAGAGAGTGTGGGGGCGTGGAATCCGAAATCGATCAAGCGCTTCGCGACATCTTCGGCAGTGGTCTTCTTGAATTGCCGAAGGTCCAAGATGCACTCGTGGGCAACGAGTCCGGAGCGGCCTTGGTAAAGCGTGGGAAAATAGTCGTCGAGGCGTCTGGAGATGTAGTTGGCATTGAGGATGGCGAATTTGGTGGCTTCGGTAAGACCGTTGGCGCCCATGGTGGCGACATACATCCAAGAAATGGGGAGAATGCTCGGGCTTCCCCACGGCGCGGCGGAGACAAGGCCAATGGGTTCTTCGCCTCCGAGATTGACGACGGGGTGGTCGGGGAAGAAATCGACGAGGTGTTCGGCGACGCCGATGGGCCCCATCCCGGGGCCACCGCCACCGTGCGGAATGCAGAAGGTCTTATGCAGATTGATATGGCAGACGTCTGCTCCCATATCGGCGGGGCGGCAAAGGCCTACTTGGGCGTTCAGATTGGCGCCGTCCATGTACACCTGGCCGCCGAAGGTGTGAATGATTTCACAGATCTCCTTGATGGTTTCTTCAAACACTCCATGGGTGGACGGGTAAGTGACCATCAAGGCGGAAAGAGCATCGCTGTTGGCCGAAGCTTTGTCGCGGAGATCAGCGACATCGATATTACCTGCCTCGTCGCATTTGACGGGAACGACTTTCATGCCGGCCATGACAGCACTCGCTGGGTTGGTGCCGTGGGCGGAGGTAGGAATAAGGCAGACGTTTCGACCTTTCTGTCCCTGATTCTTTTGAAAGGCACGGATGATAAGGAGGCCTGCGTATTCGCCTTGCGCGCCGGAGTTGGGTTGCAGGCTTATGCCTTCGAACCCGGTGATCGCGGCAAGCCAGTCTTCGAGATCCGCGAAGAGGTCGAGGTAACCGCGGGTTTGTTTGATTGGTGCGAAAGGATGAATCTTTCCAAAGCCGGCTTGTGAGATCGGAATCATCTGGCTGGCCGCGTTCAGTTTCATCGTGCAGGAACCCAATGGGATCATGGAAGAGGTCAATGAAAGATCGCGTGCTTCCAAGCGCTTGAGGTAGCGTAGCATCTCAGTCTCCGAATGATACTTGCTGAAGGTGGGGTGCTGCAGAAACTCACTGGTCCGAAGGAATTCCTCGGGGATGGCTGTATCGACGTTGGACGCCAGTTCTTCGACTCCGAAGTCGGGGTCCTGGCCTCCATTGAACGCCCGCAGCAGGGGGGCGATATCTTCCGAAGTGGTGGTTTCGTCGAGCGCAATGCCGACGGAGTTGGGGTTGAAGTTTCGAAGATTGTAGCCATCGGCTTCCGCAAGGCCCTGAACTTCCTCGGCCGTTGATTCCTGCTTAATACCGACGCGCAAGGTATCGAAACAGCTCCCCATCGAAATCCAGTGGCCAAGTCGTTCCAAGCCTTTCGCGAGAATGACAGTCAGTTTATGGACGCGACTGGCGATGGCGCGAAGGCCGTCGGGTCCGTGATAGACGGCGTACATCGCGGACATGTTGGCCAGCAGTGCCTGAGCGGTGCAGATGTTACTGGTGGCCTTGTCACGACGGATGTGTTGTTCGCGAGTGGCGAGGGCCAAACGATAACCGACGCGGCCGCGGGAGTCCTTACTGACACCCACCAAGCGGCCAGGGATCGTGCGTTTGTGCGCGTTCTTGGTGGCGAAAAAGGCCGCGTGAGGTCCGCCGTAGCCGAGCGGAACTCCAAAGCGCTGAGCATTGCCAACAGCGACATCGATCCCGATTTCGCCAGGCGGCTTGAGCAGGGTCAAGGCGAGCAAATCGGTAGCCGCGACCACCATCGCACCAACGCCATGGGCCTGTTCTGCAAGGGCGCTGAAGTCGTGAACCGTACCGTTGGTGTCCGGGTACTGAACCAGCACTCCGAAGACTTGTTCATCGATTTCAAAGGCATCAATGGCACTGACCACCACCTCCAACCCGAGTGGTTCAGCGCGGGTTTGGACGAGAGCAATGTTCTGCGGATGACAGGTCTCGGCGACGAGAAATTTCTTGCGACCCTCCTTGCCCTTGAGGCGGTGGCAGAAGGTCATGGCCTCCGCGCAGGCGGTGGCTTCGTCAAGCAGCGACGCGTTGGCGATTTCCATGCCGGTGAGATCGCAGACCATGGACTGAAAATTGAAGAGCGATTCCAGACGGCCCTGCGAGATCTCGGATTGGTAGGGTGTATATTGCGTGTACCAACCGGGATTCTCAAAGAGGTTACGTTGGATCACCGGAGGAATGATGCAATCGTGATAGCCCATTCCGATATACGACTTGAAAGGCTGGTTCTTCTGCGCCAAGGCGTTCAAATCAGCCATCGCTTCAGCCTCGCTGCGCGCGTCCGGCAGATCCAGTGGCTCGGTGGAACGAATCGCCCCGGGCACGAGCGAATCGATCATCGCATCGACCGAATCATGGCCGATGGTCTGGAGCATCTCAGTGGTCTCAGAGGGGCTGGGGCCGATATGGCGACGGACGAATTGATCGGGATGTTGGAGGTCGGAAGGGCCGGCGTTTGTCATCAGTAATTGGGCGCAATGTAATAAGGAAAGGTCCATGGGCAAGCGATGAAAAAAGCCGTTTTCAAGGCGATTGTGAATAATTCCTCCCGCGGACTCGCCAAAGCCGCCGAGGCAACCTTAAATCGCACGCATGTCCGTCGAAGTTCAGTCCACCTGGAGGGGCTATCGCCTGAAGCAGAACGGCTCTGTGTTAAGCGAGATCCTGCGCAAACCGGGCCCAACCCACAGTATTTTCGACATGCTGGCCGCGGCCACGACGGTGATGGCTCCCGGGAAAGAGATCGGATTGTTGGGATTTGCCGGCGGTGGAATGATCGCGCCCTTGCGGACCGCCGGCTGTCACGAACTGATTCGCAGCGTGGATCTGGATCCAGACGGCTACGAGCTGTTCGAACACCTTTCAAAGAAATGGTGTGGCGAGATCGAGTTTACGAAAGGTGACGCCGTAAAATGGCTTCGAAACCAGCGATGTACATTCGATGTGTTGATCGAGGATCTTTCGATTCCCGTTTCGGGCGATGTGGAAAAACCTGAGGTGAGTCTGACGGTATTGCCCGAATTGATCCGCAAGCGACTGAAGCCGAACGGCGTCGTCATCACGAACATGCTGCCCTCGGCGAGCCTGAATTGGGCGAAGATCGAATCCATTCACAGAGGAAACCAACCGCGCGCGTACGTGCTGCATTTTGATGAGTTCGAGAATCGCATCATGATCGCCGGCGACCTGGAGCAGAGTGCACAGTGGATTTCGCGGCGGCTGCGGGCATGCCTCGAGCAGATGGAATCGTTGCAGGCGAACCGCTTCCGCGTTCGGACTTTGAAATAGCATGCCTTGGCGCTGGTCCTTCGTCACCCTATGGCTTCCGCTGGCAGCGGAAGGAGGCGTGTTGGAATCGTTGCATCCCGGGCTGGCGCAGACCCGGCGCGA
>JBMYQZ010000366.1:0-5944 GCA_049601855.1 Limisphaerales bacterium
ATCCCCAGCCAATGCAAGCCGCCGATGATGGCGTCCATGGCTTCCTGGGTGTTCCGAGCCGCGTCGGTATCTTCAATGCGCAGGACAAATTTCCCTCCGGTCTTCCGGGCGTAAAGCCAATTGAACAAGGCGGTGCGGGCACCTCCGATATGCAGGTAACCGGTGGGACTGGGGGCAAAACGTACGCGAACGCTCATGGGCGGCGAAGTCTAGAGGTAGGGGCGGGGAGGACAAGTAATCAGTTGCTGACGCAGTAACGTATGCATCAGTCCACGGATTAATGACCATTGCTTACTGATTATTGATCACTCTTTCAACCGGCTCCAGCTTGGGAGCATCACTCCAAAGTCCTTCGAGATCATATTTGTCGCGAACATCCTTGCGCATCACATGGACGATGACGTCGACCAAGTCCATCACGACCCAACCGGAATGGTGGTCGCCATCGACGCGTTGCGCCTTGGTCTTGTGATCCCGATGGAGCGAATCTTCGATCTCGTTGACGACGGCGCGCAAATGCGGGTCACTGCTGCCGGACGCGATCACGAAAAAATCCGTGATGCTCGAGATCTTCCGAACGTCGAGCACGACGATGTCTTCCGCCTTCCTATTGTCGGCGTATTCGCGGCAGGCCTGGGCTAGAGTTTCAGACTCCATTTTCATCATCAAAATTGCAGACAAACCCTCAAAGATAAAGTCCCTTGTTGCGAATCGCCTCGGAAACCGAAGGGGAAACGAGCTGATCGACCGGTAATCCGGCTTTGACTCGATCCCGAATCTGCGACGAAGACACACCGAGTGGGAAGCCGCGGAGACGATGGATGACGAAGGGCTCAGGAGCCTGCTCATCCGCTTCGCCGGGGCGGGGGATGATGAGGAATTCCACCTTGCTCGCGAGTTCGTCGGCATCGCGCCACTTGTCCAAGGTCGGCACGTGATCGGCACCAATCAGCCAGAACAGCTTCGCGTCGGGATAGCGCGAACGATAGGCGTTCACTGTGTCGATGGTGTAGGAGGTGCCTCCGCGTTGAAGCTCTTGCAGGTCGATTTCGAAATTCGCTTTGCCAGACAGGGCGAGTCGAAGGAGTTGTTCGCGATGATGATCCTCGGCAGGTACGGAATCGGGCTTGAACGGTGAGCGGGCGGCGGGAATGAAAAAGACCCGGTCGATACCGAATTCTTCCCGTGCCGCTTGCGCGACGAGTAGGTGCCCGAGATGCACCGGATCAAAAGAACCGCCAAACAGTCCGATGCGTTTCATTTAGCAGGCACTGCTGATCTCGCCTGGCTGGGCGCCCGCATCCATCGCGTTTTCCTCGAGTACGCCTTTGACCTTCGGGATCAAGAGGTAGGCTTCGATGATCATCCAGATCTCCAGCAAAATGGTCGCGAGCCCAATCGAAACGACGAGCCAATTCTCCTGTTTGATCCAACTCTTCTCGCCGACGAACAACTGTGAACTCATCGCCCAGACCGGCATGATCAACATGAAGATCATCGGCAAGGAGATGAACCAGATTGGCTTCTTGCGTCGCCAGAGGTAGAAAAAGATCACCATGAGTGCGAGGCCGGCCAGCAACTGGTTGGTGGCACCGAACAAGGGCCAGAGCAGGAGACCGCCTTTGCCGGCGGTGGCCCATGTCCATCCCTCCTGCCCGGGGAGCGGTGCGGCGGCAACGCCCATTCCCAAGAGGACGGCAAAGATCGTGGCACCATGCTTATTGGCCAAGAGTGCCCAGACGCCGGTGGGTTGGGCGTCCTTCGGGGCATCGAGGCGATTGCTGCCGCTGAGCGTGGCGGCCAGTTCCTGGATGACGTAACGTTGCAGGCGGCAGGCGGTATCAAGCGTCGTGCCGGCGAAAGAGGCGACGAGCACACCCATTAATGCGAGTGCGATGCCGTTCGGGATTCCGATGGCCATCAGGAAATTGGCCGATCCGTCCACGAAGGCTCCCACCTTCGCACCCAGTCCGGCGGCGGCTCCCCAACTGGAGTAGCGCGCCTGCCAAGCCGCTTCACCGGTAAGCGTTTGGCCATCGACGATCGCGCCGAGTCCGAGGCCCGAGCAGCAGGCGAGGATCACCAAGGTGGCGAGGAAGCCCTCCGTCAACATTCCGCCGTAGCCAACGAAGCGTGCATCCGGTTCGCTCTTCAGTTGCTTGCTGCTCGTTCCGCTGCTGACGAGGCAATGGAAGCCGCTGCAGGCACCGCACGCGATGGTGATAAAGAGGAACGGGAAGATAAACGGCGCCCCTTCCGGCGACAGATCGAACGCCGGAGCCACTATTTTCAATGGCTGTCCTTCAACGCCGCCAATCGAGGCTCCGCCCATGAAAGCCGCGCCAATCAATCCGACCACGATCAATCCGAGGGCCGATATGAGTTGGAGTGAGTTGATGTAATCGCGGGGTTGCAAAAGGGTCCAGACGGGTAGGACGGAAGCGACGTAGGAGTAAACCAACAGCACCAGAACCCACGTCATGATCGGCCAAGCGGCGAGCGAGGCATTGAACTGCCCAAGGAAACCCTGGTCGCCAAAGATGACCGTGAGATACATCACCGCCAAGGCACCAATCGAAGGGAGGAGAATATTCACGCCCTTGCGATGCAGAATCAAACCGATGCCAATCGCGATGGGGATTTGAATCAGGCAGGGGAAGATCGCCGCCGGGTATTGCTTGAACACCGCTGCGATCACCAATCCGAAGATGGCCAACACGATCGTCAAGGCCATGAAGAGAATGGAAAGAAACAAGATGCGCACGCGCGGCTTCATGACGCGCCCCGCGATGTCGCCGACCGTCTGCCCACGATTGCGAAGGCTCACCACCAAGGAACCGAAGTCATGGACAGCTCCAATGAAGATGCTTCCCAGCACCACCCACAAGAGTGCCGGCACCCAGCCCCACATCACCGCGATGGCCGGGCCGACGATCGGTCCCGTGCCGGCAATGGACGTGAAGTGATGACCGAAGACGACTCCCTTGTCGGTCGGCACGTAGTCGACACCGTCATTGACCTGCTCGGAGGGACACTTGGCGTCGGCGGAAAGGGCGAAGATCTTGCCACCCAACCATTTGCCGTAGGTGTTGTAGGCGACGATGAAACCGACGCCGGAAAGGATTGCGATCAATAAGGTTTCCATGTGCGGCGGCGAATTGTGCCAGAACGCACCCCGGTGTCGAGACTTGGAGGGGAAGGCAGCGGAGCGGGGAGGGCGTCCGCTCAGATCACCGAATCACTGGGAATGATCGCGTTCTTGGGGATCACCACGATGCCGTCGCGGATGTGGAAATTCTCGCCATCCATGTGATCGGGTTTGTCGTTCGGATTGATGATGACGTTGTCACCAATGCGGGCGTTCTTGTCGATGATCGCGTTCTCAATCCGGCAGTTGGCACCGATGCCAATGGCGGGAATGCCCTTCGCCTTGTGGCTCTCGATGGATTCCGCGGATTCAAAAGTGTCGTTACCCATGGCGACCACCCGATGTAGTCGGGAACCTGGATTGATCACGGACCGAACGCCGATGACCGACTGCGAAATCTGCGCCCAGCTGATGATACAGCCGTCGGAGATCACCGCGTGATCAATGCCGGCCCCGTTGATCTTTGAAGCGGGCAGGAAGCGCGCGCGGGTGTAGATCGGCGAGGCCATGTCGAAGAAGTTGAACTTCGGCAGTTCCGAGGTGGAATCCAGATTGGCTTCGAAGAAAGAACGGATCGTTCCGATGTCTTCCCAGTATCCCTGGTAGACGTAGGAGAATACACGATGGGAGGCGATGGCATTGGGGATGATGTGCTTGCCGAAATCAGTCAGATCGTTGTCCAACAGTTCGTACATCACGTCGCGCTTGAAGGCGTAGATGCCCATCGAGGCGAGCAGGCGATCATCGGTGGTCTCGATGCCGAAATCCTCGTGTTGCTCCTTCGGGATCGTCAGGGAATCGAGCGCCTCGTCTTCCTGTGGCTTCTCGACGAAACGGGTGATGCGGCGATCTTTGTCGACCTGCATGATGCCCAGTGCACTCGCGATCTCGCGTTCCACCGGCAGGGTGGCAACAGTGAGATCGGCGTCGGATTCGAGATGACGAGCCAGCACATGACGGAAGTTCATCCGATACAACTGGTCACCGCTGAGGATGAGGCAGTGATCCCATTCGTCGCCGAGATGGACGAGGTTCTTGCGGACGGCATCCGCGGTGCCTTGGTACCAAGAAGTACTGTCGAGTGTCTGCTCCGCCGCAAGCAGTTCCACAAAGCCGCCGGTGAAATGGTCGAACTTGTAAGATTGCGAAATGTGCCGATGCAGTGACGCCGAATTGAACTGCGTCAACAGGTAGATCTTACTCAGACCAGAATTGATGCAATTGGAGATCGGGATGTCGACGATGCGATACTTGCCGACCAGCGGTACCGCTGGCTTGGAACGATCTTGCGTCAACGGAAAGAGACGGCTGCCAGCGCCGCCGCCTAATACGATTGCCAACACCTTGGCTCCGTCAACTGCTGCCCTGTCTTTGCTCATTCGGTAAATCCTGTCTTGCGAACCGCTTGAACAGAGCTGTACCCTCTCGCGCACCTGTAAAGCAAGCAGCAACCGGAATCAGCAACTCCTCTCCCCCCTATGTGCGGCATCATCGGTTATATCGGCAAACAACAAGCCTCCCCCATCGTCATTGAAGGACTTCGCAGACTCGAATATCGAGGCTACGACAGCGCCGGATTGGCCGTCCTTCATAACAGCGAGATCAATATTCGCAAAAAGAAGGGCAAGATCGAAGAAGGCCTCGCCAGCCTTCACAAGGCCGATCCGGTCGAAGGCTCCATCGGTATGGGGCACACGCGCTGGGCGACCCACGGTCTGCCCACCGACGAGAATTCCCATCCGCATTACGACCAGAAGGAGCGTGTCGCGGTTGTCCACAACGGCGTGATCTAAAACTACGACAATCTCCGCGATCGCCTGACCGCGAAGGGGCACGAATTCAAATCGGAAACCGACACCGAAGTGCTCGCCCATCTGATTGGTGATCACTATGACCAATTGGAAGCGGCCGGTCACGTGGACGACAACGCTGCCACTCACCCGCTCGCGCAGGCAGTCAAGAACGCCCTCAAGGAAGTTGTCGGGACCTATGGCGTGGTCGTTATTTGCACGCAGCATCAAGGCGTGATGGTCGGCGCCCGGCGTGGATCCCCGCTGATCGTCGGCATTGGCAACGATGAGAATTTTCTCTCCAGTGATGCCAACGCCATCGTTGCCTACACGAAACGCGTCATCTACCTGAAGGACTACGATGTGGTTACGCTTTGGGATGACAATTTCAAGATGGAGACGGTGTCTGAAAACACCGCCGCCTATCAGATCAGCGACATCGAGTTTGATGCCGAAGCCGCAGACAAGGGCGACTACGACCACTACATGCTCAAGGAGATCTTCGAGCAGCCACAGACGGTGAAGAACGCCCTGCGTGGTCGTCTCGACTACGAGGAATCCACCGCCAAATTCGGTGGCCTCAATATGTCCATCGCGGACCTTCGGGCCATCGACAAGATCGTCATTACCGCCTGTGGTACCAGTTGGCACGCGGCGCTCGTCGGCGAGTATCTCATCGAGGAAATGGCGCATATCCCCGTCGAGGTCGAATACGCCAGCGAATTCCGCTACCGCAACGCTCCCATCGACAAGAACACCCTCTGCATCGTCATGACCCAGTCTGGCGAAACGGCGGACACCCTGGCCGGTCTGCGGGAATCCAAGCGTCGTGGCCACACCGTGCTTTCCATCTGCAATGTCGTTGGCAGCACAATTGCCCGTGAATCAGATGGCGGCATCTACCTCCATGCCGGACCGGAGATCGGCGTCGCCTCCACCAAGGCCTTTGTCTCACAGGTGACCGTGCTCAACCTCTTCGCCCTGATGATGGGACGCATCCGCATGC
>JBMYQZ010000367.1:0-5930 GCA_049601855.1 Limisphaerales bacterium
CGCGGACTCTGGCGTGGTCATCGAGGGATTATTCCCTCCTTTGAATTCGGGTCCAGTTCATTCAACAACCCTTCTTAGTGCCGCAGAAATTGACTCTCCATTTTCCATCAATGCTGTTACACGAAGCCCCACATATGTCAGCACAAGCCAAAGCCACCGAACTCGGAATCGATCTCAGCCCGCAGGACAAAGGTTACCTCAATCTCTGTATCAAGTCCGGCAACCTGCTCATCACCTCCGGTCACGTCAGCGACATCAAGGGCGTGCTCGGCAAAGACCTGCAGGTGGAAGACGGTTACAAAGCGGCCCGCGAATGCGCCGTGAAGATCCTCCGCTCGGTTCACGATACCCACGGCACCCTCGACGGACTCAAGGTCGTCAAACTCCTCGGCTGTGTCTACTCCGACCCTGAATTCACCGACCAGCACCTCGTCATCAATGGCGCTTCTGATCTCTTGCACGAGCTCTACGGCAAGGACGGCGACGGCTATCACGCTCGCAGTGCGATCGGCTTCGCGGCGTTGCCGACGGGAGTTGCGGTTGAGGTCGAGGCGATCTTTGAAATCCTCTGATCAAGGAGTAGTCTCGGCATCGCCCCATGGATGACGATTGTGGGCGGCTGCGATGGCGACCTGATGGCGGACCATCAGCTCCGACGATTTCGTGGAAGTGGATTGCATGTGATCGATCACCCCTCGCAATGCGGTTTCGATGTGGGGAAGATCCGCCGAAGCGATTCACTCGTATAGGTCGACTTTCACCGCGCCAGTCGTTCTGACTGGATCTTCTGAAGATCGCGGCTCTGCAGGAAGATGACGTAGCCGTACCACTCGCGCTGAAAGTCTTCCACGCTGCCGAGGTAGCGTTCGAATTGTTCAAGACTGCCACCATCTTGAATCAGTTTCATCGTCGGGCCACGGTGGATCTGGTTGTCGTACTCGAACAGAAAGTGCACGAGCGTCCACCAGTGGAGATAGTATTCGTTGAACGCCTCATCCATCGGCGGACCGCCTTCGCCCGTGAGGATGGCCTTCAGCGGAATGACTTCACCGGCGGCGATGTCGTCCTGCAGTTTGCCCGTGAGTTCCATGTCCATCAGCCAATTCACGGGGTAGGCACTTTCATCAATGGTGCCGGCATGGAGTTTGCCCCCTTTGAATTGGCTGGCACCGAAGTAGCAGGCGATGCCTTCCTCCAACCATTTCTTCAACTCGAAGCGGGAGAGCTCCCAGTTCAATTGATGGGTGGCTTCGTGGAGCATCCAGTGGTGCGGATTGTCCTTGTTATCGTCGTAGTAGGCGTAGCAGAACGGCTTCAGATAATAGGCTTCGGCCCAGCTGTCGATCCGGTTGGCAAAGCGAAACTCCTCGCGATCACGAAAGAGTTTCATGCGGTAGGGTGTCGTGACCTTGTTGGTCGGTTCGAAAAAGCCGACGTAGGCCGTGTGCAGGGCTTCGACGGCATCACCGACAGTCAGGGTCGCCTTGGGCGAGGCGGTCGATTGGATCTCGAAGTGTGCGGTCTCGAGAATGCGCTCCGGCTTCCAGGTGCGGCGGCCGAGGTCCCAAACCACAAATCCCAACGCGAGGCAAAGGTAGATAAGCGAGCGCTTGAAGGCGGTGGAAAGCAGTGGTGCATCCGGGTTCGCGGACGGTCTGAGGGCGAGAATAAGCGCGAAGGCACCGCCGACAATAATTCCAATCAGGCCGGCAAGTATCCAATTACGGGATTTGAACCAGGGATGCAGGTCAAACGCCTCGGCGAGCGAGGCGAGGCGCGGCATCGAGGTGCCGAGGTAACACAAGGTGACCGTCAACGCGAAGAGGATGCCGGCCAACACCGCTCCGTTGATCACGCCCCGCGCCCAATCTGAATGAGGTCGCGTAGTCATGGATTCAAGTACTCGCGCAGCAGACGCATCATTTCCTCGGCGGCGACGCTGGTTTGGCGTCCGATCAACCCGCGATCGGTTTGGTCGCCGAATTCGTAGGTGATGGCGGGGCAACGAAAGCGCTCGTAAGCCCAGGCTTTGGAGGTTGGCTTGGCGAGGTTGTGGCCGGCGGAACGGTTCACTTTGTAGTCGGGCAGGCGATCGCCAATTGCCTTCAGCCATTGCTTCGTGAAATCCGGCGGGGTCGTCGGGTGTTCGTCGCCCTGCGTGTAAAAGACGTCGCGATAGGTGGAGTGGAAATCGAGAAACAACAAGGGGCGCGCACCGCGTTCCTTGAGCGTGCGCTCGATCCAGTCGCGCACAGCCCGGGTCTCCGGTTGCTTGAAATCCCTCCAGTCACGGTTGAGGTCGACCCCGGCAAGATTATGGCGCCAATGACCTTCCTTCACCCCGTCAGGATTCATCAACGGAACCAACAATACTCCAACTTGCTGGCGAAAGGCTGTGGCCTTTTCGTCATCGTGCATCAGGCGTTCGACGAAGTTCATCAAACCGATCGTGCCGGTGACTTCCGGAGGATGTTGGCGGCTGACGATGATCACCACGTTCGTGCTCGTGAGCGAGCCGAGTTGCAGACCATGAATCGCCCGGTCGCCAAGGGAAGTGCCGATCTTCTTCCTTTTGCCGGCGTCAGATTTCAGGTCCTTCGACCAGGCCCGGAGATCACTGACACCGATGCGTTCTTGTCCGGCGACCCAGAGCGACTCGGGCCCGATATCGAGCGTCAGCGTCGCCTCGGTCCGACGCGGGCTGACCTTGATGCGATTCTGAGGCAGGACGGACCAGGTCTCTTGATCCTCGGTGACGCGGGGAGAATAACGATGGATCGCATTGTGATAGCGCAAGGTGAGCTGGATGGTTTGTTTCGTCCGCGAACGAACCTTGAACGCATACCACGGACTGCGGTTGATCGGTGTGTTTTCCGGACGGATGAGAATCCGGTATTTCCGTTCCCCAATGCGTTCGCATTCGTTCACCCGCGCACCCGGGAAGCGATTGCTGATGCGAATGCCATCGCCCTTAAAAAGGTAATTCGTGCGTGTCTGCAAAGCGACCTCTCCGGCCAGGCAACCAGAGACAAGGACCAACAGCAGAGCGAAAACACGCATGGCGGAATTGTGGATACGATGCCCGCCGAGACAATCCGAAACGACTTTGCGTTTGACCGACGCTGCCGCAGAGTTTCGCTATGGGAACACGCCTTACCTTTCATGGCGCGGCCGGGGATGTCACCGGTTCCTGCTATCTCCTCGAAACCGACCACGCCCGCATCCTGATCGATTGCGGGATGTTTCAGGGCGGGCGGAAGAAGGACGAGATGAACGTCTTGCCCCAAGGTTTGGACGTCAGTCGGCTGAACGCCGTGTTGGTCACGCACGCGCACGTGGATCACACGGGTCGACTGCCGTTGCTGGCGAAGCACGGTTACCGCGGTCCGGTGTTTGCCACGGCGGGCACGATCGAACTTGCCAGCCTCGTGCTCCGCGATTCCGTGTTCGTGCAGTCACAGGATATTGCGCGTTTCAACCGCAAGCGGATGAAACGCGGCGAGTCGCCGTTGGATCAGCCCTACAATGAGGAGGACGTCGAATCGCTGCTGCGGCTTCTCCAAGAGGTGGACTACGAGAAATTTCACACCGTCGCTCCCGGCATCCAGGCGAAGTATCTCGGCGCCGGCCACATTCTTGGATCCGCGAGCATCCAGCTGCTCATCAATGACGCGGGGCGTTCGCGCCGGATCGTCTTCTCCGGTGACATCGGTCCGGGCGGTGTACCCATGCTCAAGGATCCGGAGTGCTTCCAACAGGCCGAGGTGGTGGTGATGGAATCAACCTACGGAGATCGAGATCACAAGCCGCTTCAAGCCACGGAAGACGAGTTCGAGGCGGTCGTGAAGGAGGCGGTGCGGCAAGGAACGAAGATCCTTGTACCGGTCTTCGCGATCGGGCGAACGCAGCTGATGCTCTATCTGTTGGCCGAGATGTTTTGCGACGGAACGGTGGAGGAATTCCCGGTCTACATCGACAGTCCGATGGGCATCGAGGCGACCAAGATTTACCGCAACCACATCAATCGCTTCGACGAAGAGTTTCAACAATTGCGGCGATGCCGTCCGGTACTCGAGGCCTGCAAGTCATTCACGCCGACACCGACGCCGCAGGATTCGATGGCGTTAAACGACGAGAAGGGACCTTGCTTCATCATGGCGGGAGCGGGCATGTGTACCGGCGGTCGCATCCTGCATCACCTCCGCGAGAATCTGCCCAAGCCCGGGACTTCGATCATCTTCGTCGGCTTCCAGGCCTACGGCTCGATCGGACGACGGCTGGTCGACGGCGCGGACGAGATCAAGATCTTCGGCGACCAGATTCCCGTGAACGCGACCGTTCACACCTTGGGCGGATTCAGCGCGCACGCGGGTCAGACCCAGTTGATGAATTGGTTCAAACCTCTCGCCCGCAACAAACCTCGCGTCATCCTTACCCACGGGGAAGACCGCGGACGCGACCCCTTGGCGCGGCTCATTGAGAAACGTCACGGACTCAAGGCCGACCGGCCGATCCAAGGCGACACGATCACCCTCTGAGACGAGGGACTACTGCTTGGCCTCTGCCGGTTTCTCCGCCGATTTTTCAGCGGTCTTGTCCTCGGTCTTGTCTTCCGATTTCTTGCCATCCTCCGACGGCTGCGGCGTCGGTTCCGGGGCAGCGCTCTTCGGCACGATCTTGAGCTTGCCGTCCTCGATCGTTATCGATTCGAGCTCGTTGAGAAACTCGGCGACTTTCGGGTCCTTGGTGGCGTCCTTGGCAAAATTCTCATTGCGAATCTGCTGCATGAACTGTTCCGGCAAGGATTCGCCTTTGACGGACATGGCGTTGGCGTAGACCTGCAGACGTCCGTTCTGAAACTGGATGTCGAACACGGCGGACCCGTTGAAATAGCGGCCCTCGAAGGCCTTGAACATCTTCTGAAGCCCATCCAGCGGCGCGCTGATCGTACCTTCCAACGTTTCACCATCCATGTTCACCCGCAACATGTTGGCAAAGTCCTCGTTCTGAGTGATCAGGTAGTTGATCTCGTCGCTATCGAGTTCCAAGGGTGGCCGTTCACCGTCCTTCTCCATCGCATCGCCAAAAGCCTTCACGCGTTCTTCGACGGCCGCAGCCTGGTCTTCCGGAAGATTCACCGCGGCAAGTTCCACCGGCTCCGAGTCGGTGTATTTTTCGATGGTCTTGTTGGCAAAGCCCTTCACGGCCTGCACCACGAGGATGCCTCCGACCACCGCCAGGACGACGATGACAAGACAACCAATTCCGATGATTTTTCCAGTTGAACTTTTCTTCGCTACTGTTTCTTCGCTCATATAAATCCTTGGTTCTTGACCGAGGCGAGTTTGCCGGGATGGCCGGGCAAACCAAGGAGAATCGTTGACCCAATCGGCTGCAAACCGCCTTAATCCGGGCATGTCAGTCCGAATCCTGTTTCTCTGCACCATAGTGCTCACCTTCGCCTCGGCGGCAAGCCCGGCGAAACCGAATATCCTCTATTTCTACGTCGATGACATGGGCTGGGGAGCAATCGCTCCGAACGGCCAAGCCGAGCGCAAGTCGAAGGGCCTGCCCCACCTGATCACGCCCAACCTCGATCGCCTCGCCGCTGCCGGTGTGAATTTCCGCCGCGCCTACGGATGCACCGTTTGTTCCCCCGCGCGTTCGTCGCAGCAGACCGGTTTCCACCAAGGCCACACCTTTGCCGACCGCAACGATCCGAACAACGCGAAGAAAGCCATCCGCGCCGAAGACCTGACAATGGGCGACATGCTGGCCAAGGCGGGTTACACCACCGGTTACTGGGGCAAGTGGGGCTACGGCGGTTCGAAGAGCCAACCGGATCCGACGATCGACAACATCCAGACCCTCCCAACCTCGCACGGCTATCAGCACGTCGTCGCCGAACTCCATCACGTCCGCGCCCATAC
>JBMYQZ010000368.1:0-3927 GCA_049601855.1 Limisphaerales bacterium
TTCAGCGAGCGAATATCCGCCAACCATCGACCTCAACAATCAGCGCGAACGGCAAGTCATCGTCGATCGAGAAACAGGTCAATACCTTGGTCACCCCACGACCTGTCTCCTGGAAGATGGCAAGACCATCCTGTGTGTTTATCCAAAGGGACACGGTCGCGGACCGATCGTCTACAAGCGCAGCAAGGACGGCGGGCTGACCTGGAGCGAGCGGCTACCGACCCCGGATTCGTGGGCGACGTCGAAGGAAGTGCCGACGATCCATCGCGTGATCGATGCCCAGGGAAAGAAGCGATTGATCATGTGGAGTGGGCTCTATCCCGCTCGACTCGCCGTCAGTGAGGACGATGGAGCGAATTGGAGCGAATTGAAGAAAGTCGGAGACTGGGGTGGTATCGTCGTAATGGGTTGTCTGGAAGAAATTCGGACCGGCCCGGGACAGTACATGGCGATGTTTCATGACGACGGACGGTTCTTCACCGCCGAGTCAAAGCGCGAGAGTCCGGTGCGTTTCAAACTCTTCAAGACCTTCTCGAAGGACGGCGGATTGACCTGGTCGTTTCCGGAAGTGGTTTACGAAAGCACGGAGTTGCATCTCTGCGAACCGGGTATCGTGCGTTCGCCGGATGGCAAACAGCTGGCCGTCCTGCTCCGCGAGAATCGGCGGGTGAAGAATTCGCACATCATCTTCTCCAACGACGAAGGCAAGACCTGGAGCGAGCCGCGGGAGTTGCCGAACGAACTCACCGGTGATCGTCACACCGGCAAATACCTGAACGACGGCCGCCTGTTCCTCACCTTTCGCGATCGCACGCCGCGAACGTGGATCTCACCGACCGCCGGAGATTGGGTGGGTTGGATCGGTACCTACGATGATCTGGTAAAGGGCAGGGCGGGGCAATATCGCCTCCGATTGAAGGATAATCACAAAGGCGCCGACTGCACGTATCCCGGCGTGGAACGATTGCCGGACGGAACGATCGTAACGACGACCTACGGACATTGGGACAAGGGTGAGCAGCCCTATATCCTGAGTGTTCGTTTCACTGGTAAAGAACTTGATGAACGTGCTGGGAAATAAAGAACTGGCTCGCTTCGATGAAGACGGGTACGTGGCGTTGAAGGGATTCCTGTCGCCGGACGAGGTGACGGAGATGCGGTCGAACCTCGATCGGTTCATTCGGGAAGTCGTGCCGACCCTGCCACCCGAACACGTTTTTTACGAAGACAAGGCGAAGCCCGAGACCTTGAAGCAGATGCAGAATCTGCACACCTACGACGATTTCTTCGGGCGCATGACCCTTGGCAGCAAGTTTGAGGAAGTGGCGACGGAGTTGATGCGCGATCAGGCGGTGGCGCAGAACGCCCAGTACTTCAATAAACCCGCGGGTGTCGGCAAAGGCACGCCGCCGCATCAGGACGGTTATTACTTCAAGCTCGATCCGTGTCTCGCGGCGACGATGTGGCTGGCCCTGGAGAGAGTGGATGCGGAGAACGGCTGCGTGCGGTATTTGCCAGGTTCGCAACGGCGCGGTATGCGGCCCCATGCGCGCACGACGACCTTGGGCTTCTCGCAGGGCATTGCCGATTATGGTGTGGAGGATGAAGCGGCGGAGGTGCCGATTCCGGCGGAGCCGGGAGACTTGTTGGTCCATCATGCAATGACCGTTCATCGCGCCGACGGGAACAACTCCGCGACGCGTTCACGGCAGGCAATGGGTTTTGTCTACTTCGCCGAAAGCGCGCGGATCGATGAGGCGGCGAGGGCGGCCTACCAAGAGCAGTTGACCCGGGAGATGAAAGACGAAGGGAAGATCTGAAATTCGTCCGATCGGCCGAGCATGGAGCTGACCGCTGACATCCGAGCTGCCGCTCAGGTGATCTGGGATTATCACCACGTCAATCACGAACTGCGCTCGGCGGATGCGATTTGGGTGTTGTGCAGTCACGACCTGCGCGTGGCGGACCGGGCGGTGGAATTGTTCGAGCAGAGTCTGGCGCCGCTGGTGATCTTTTCAGGTGGCTTTGGCAACTTCACGGATGGTGTGTTTGAAGAACCCGAGGCCGATCTCTTCGCCGAACGGGCCAGGGAGCTGGGTGTGCCCGAGTTGGCGATCCTGCGGGAGAATCAATCCACGAACTGCGGCGAGAACGTCCTGTGCACCCAACGATTGCTCGCGGAGAAACACCTCCGGGTCGAATCAGCGATCGCGGTACAGAAGCCGTACATGGAACGACGCACACTCGCCACGATCGGCAAGCAGTGGCCGGAACTGAGTTTCGCCGTGACGTCGCCGCGGTTGGGCTTCGGAGAATATTGCACCGACGAGATTCCGATGGAGAAGGTGATCGGCATCATGGTTGGCGATTTCCAACGCCTGTTGGAATATCCCAAGCTCGGCTTCCAGACGGAGCAGCCGGTGAGTGATGAGGCACGGGAGGCGTTTGAGTTTCTGGTTGCCGAAGGATTTACCTGGCACCTCATGAAGGCATAAAAAAGAGCCGGGCCGCGATACGGCCCGGCTCGGTGAATTGGCGGATATCAGTCCTTGGACGCCCGCTTGATCATTTCCAGTTCGTGACCTTTCTCACTGATGGAGCCGGCCAGCACGGCCAAGGCATAGCGCGTTTTCTTTTCAGCCGGCGACAAGTTCTTGTTCTGCGCCAGGCGATCGACGACGGCTTCGGCTTTGCTCAGCACTTCGAGGCTCTTGGCAATGCGCTCGGTGACGGACTCGCCATTGGGGGGGACGGTGTTCAGGAACTCCACCACGTCATCGGCGAGAGATTCCTTGAGTGCTTCCGTAACTTCCACCTCGTCCGTGGAGCTGAGCATCTTCTTGATGTCTTTCTGATGCGTGTCCATGAAGGCGTTGAGGTGTTCATCGAGATTGCCGGCCACGCCCTGCATCTGCGTGCGGGTGGCGGTCACCACCGTGTCCTCAAGACTCTGGCGATAGCGGGGGATCTCCTTGAGAAAGTGTTCCGGGAGTTCCTCGATCAGTTTTGGGATATGGGATTTGATTTCCACGGCGAGCAGGTCGGCCTTGCTGGTGACCTGGTCGGAGATGAACATGGTGGTCAACTTGGCGGCTTCATCGGGTTGCAGAAAACCGCGGAGGCCGTTGGTGATGTAGCCCATGTAGAGAGTGACGATGACGATGACGATGACGCCGAAGAGACGGCTGCGGCGGAGGGAGTCCTGTGTCTTGAGGATCTCGTCCTCGAGGAAATCCTGCAGGATTTCCGCGGACTTGCTGTCGATCGGTTCGGAATGTGAATTTTGGTCAGACATGTATTGCTCCTGTTGGTTGAAATTATCGGATTACTGCTTGTCCTTCTTCGCCTCGGCTGGCTTGGCGTCTTGTTTTTTGGGTTCGGCCTTCTGCGGTTCCGGGTTCTCCTCATTGCCGTCATCGACCCTCGGGGCCTCAGCCGGGACCTCGCTCTCTGCGGCCGGATGAACCTGGTCGAACTCAGTGCGGAGGACGTCGAACACCAGCAGCGCCATTTCCCATGAAGCGAGGTTGTCGGTGCCCAGGACGGTCTCCGATTTCTTGATCACGTTCAGGTCGGCGATGATGTTGTTGATCACGACGAGGTGCGGTTCGAACATCTTGTCACTGACATACTCGGCCTGGTCTTTACCCAACGCGGTAAGCTTCTCGACGATGTCGGCGACCTTGGCTTCGTCAGCCTCGGGGAAGAGTTCCTCGATTTTGGAATCCTGCTTGGCGAGGGTGTCGGCGAGAATCTCGGAGAGATCCTGTTGCGTACGATTGGGGACGTTTTCGACCAGCGTTTCCACTTCGCCGCGGAGGGCATCAGCGAACTCGGGGGTACGTTCGCTGATGGACTCGAGTTCGTTCCGCACCGACTTCTTGGTGTCGTGGAAAGTCTGATAGGCGATGTGCTTCACGAGGGGCA
>JBMYQZ010000368.1:3937-5927 GCA_049601855.1 Limisphaerales bacterium
GGTGACTCCTTTGACAAACTTCTCGCGCTCAGGGCCCCGGGCGAGGCTGTCGGCGGCGGAGTAAATCATCAGAATGTTTCCGGTGATGATGGCGATGATGGCGATGGGGATACCGACGCGCCAACGCGTGACTTGGGAGCGCAGGGATTGCAGCTCCGTAATCTTTTTTGAGGTGGTTTCAGGGCTCATGAATGGGTGAGGGGGAGGGGTTAGTGTTGACTGGGATACGAGCGGGTTGTAACCGGAAATCTCGAGCTTTGTCAAACTACGGGAGCACCTTGGAATCGGTCTTCACGGCTTTGCCCGATTGACAGCCGGCGGCGGGATCAAAGAGTATTTGCGCATGTCTGAGGACCACGTGATCTCTCCGCGCAGCCCGTTGGAATCGATGGACGGATGGGTGCATCTGCCGCGCCTGATCGACAAGATTCGACTGCATGCCGCGGGCAAGTTGGGGGCGGATTACCAAGGCAACCTGATGACCACCGGCTTTGATGCCAAATGGTTGGAAGTTGCTGAGGTGCAAGGAGATGTGTTCCGTGCACTGGTCGAGAAATCGGTTTGTGATGGCGAGATCTGTGACTGGATTCGCAAGCACGTTCGCAAGTCAGAACGGGTGAAGGAAGCGTTCAAGGAACACGTGATCACGTATGGCCGGGAAGGGGAAGATTTGCGCGCGAAATTGCAGAAGCGCAAAGAGGAATCCGGCATCGGAGACCGTGCCGATATCCAGTGTTTCGTCGATTACATCGACGCGGACGAAGGAAGAATCTAATTTTTTCTCAGACGTCCTTCGGCACGACGAAAGGTTCCCGATACTCCCTGGTCAAGAGCCCGTTGGCGGCGGCGTTGTTGACGAAGCGCTCTGCCTGGGTGTCCATCTTCAGGGTGGGGCCGAGCGTAAGCGGGTAGTCGGTGAGACTCACGTCGTTCTGCTTCAAATGCTCCAGCGTGCGTCCGTAGGATTCGCTGGCGCCGCGACTGGACTTGATGGCTTCGGCGATCTTTTCCGAGGGCATCTGGCTGCCGAGCCGATAGGAGATATTGCCCGTATGACAGAGGGCGCTGGAAAGGTGCCCTTGCAGGATGTCGGCGTTAAGGTCGTGGTAGTCCCGGGAACGACATGCTTCGAAGAAGTTCTCGAAGTGATTGGATGATCCCTTCCAGGTCTTGATGAGCTTGCCTTTCTTGTCGAAGGCCTTGGTGCCGCCGCCGACCTGCACGTGGCCGCCTTCGCAATGGACGATGACGCCCACGTCCGTTCCCATGAATTGCGGGCGGGTGCGGGCTTTCTTGTTCTCGGGCAGGCCTCGCACCTCGAAGATCAACGGTGCATCATCGTAATCGTGATAAACGATCTGGGTGTTCGGTGTCTCGGCATCGTCCCGGTAACCCACGCGACCTCCGAGGCTCCACACGCGGGGAGAGAGTTCGCCTTCGCCGAGAAACCAGCGGGCGATGTCCATCTGGTGAATGCCTTGATTGCCGAGATCTCCGTTGCCGTAGTTCCACATCCAATGCCAATCGTAGTGGATCGGTCCGTGAGACTTGGAATTTCGCGTGGGCGGTTCGAGGGGAGCGGGGCCGGACCAGAGATCGTAATCGATATTCGCCGGCACGGGATGAGGGCCGTCGGTGTGACCAATGCTGCCACGCAGCTTGTAGCAAAGACCGCGGGAGATGAGGACTTTGCCGAGCTGGCCATTCTGCACGTACTTCACCGCCTGCTGAATTGCCGTCGCACTGCGTGATTGGGTGCCGGTCTGGCACATGCGTTTGTATTTGCGCGCGGCGCGGACGATTTGTCGGCCTTCCCAGACGTTGTGCGAAACGGGCTTCTCCACGTAAACGTCCTTGCCGGCCTGGATCGCCCAGATGGCGGCGAGGGCGTGCCAATGATTCGGGGTGGCGATTGAGACGGCGTCGATGTCCTTGTTCTCCAGCAAGCGGCGCAGGTCGGTGTATCCCTTGGCGGTGATGTTCTTGCGCT
>JBMYQZ010000369.1:0-5924 GCA_049601855.1 Limisphaerales bacterium
CGGAATGGACTGAGGCTTATCGCAAGAAAGAGCAAAAAAAGGCCGCCGGTCCCGAACCCTTGAATCTGGCGGAGGAATCGGTGCACCTGTTGCGCACGCTGCCGGCCAAGGCATGGCTGCAGTATGCCATCGGCAGTATGCCGTTCATGCTCGGACTGCTTTACTTCTTTGCTGACATCAGCCATGGCGCCTACGGCTACAGTCATCTTGCGACCAGTTCGTTGCTCATGGCCTGTCTGTACTTGTGGCTGAAGTTCTGGCAAAGCGCCTTCGCCCAGAGCATCGCGGCCACACTTTACGGACGGGAAGCCCAGCCTTGGACGCCACGTCGCATCTGGAATGTAACCATCATCAATGCGGTGGTGCATCCGGTCGGCATGCTGCTATTCCCGCTTTGCGCATTGATCTTTGTTCCCTTGCCAACGGTCTACGGCTTCTTTCACAGCCTGACCTTCGTGGCCGATGGCGAAGACCCATCGCTGCGGGCAAACATCAGCCGGGCGGGCAGACTGGCCCGCAAGTGGTATGGCAACAACCTGTCGTTTCTCTTTCTCATCAAGTTCTTCGTATTCCTGGTTTATCTGAATTGGATGATCCTGCTGGCCTTTCTGCCCGAATTATCCCGCATCTTTTTTGGCACGAATATCGCACAACTGGGAGCGGCGGATCTGGTGTTCAATACCACCTTCCAGGCAGCGGTGATCATGTTGACCTGGCTCTGCGTCAGCCCGATCACGCGGGCCGCCTACTCCCTGCGTTGCTTCTACGGTGAATCCATCGAGTCAGGCGCCGACCTGAAGGCCGAGTTGAAGTTCATTCGCGGTGGTGCGATGAAAGCCGTCTTAGCCGGGCTTGCCTTGGTGCTGCTGGGCACGGCCAACGCCAGCGCGGCCGAGCCGGTTCCACCTCCCGGCCCCCAGCCATCCGGCGAGCGCACAAAGCAACTTGATCGACGCATCCAGGACGTGCTGGAGCGGCCGGAGTTCTCCTGGCGTTCACCGCGTCAAGAGCCCGCCGTCGAAGCAGAAGAAGGGATGGGCGGCACCCTTTCCAAGACCGTCGCCGACCTTGCCGCCAGGGCCATGGAAAAGTTGGCCGACGGGGTACGCGCGGTGGTGGATTGGCTGGGTGATCGCTTTGACAGCGACAGCAAGAAGAGAAAGCGACGAACCCGCTCCAGTTCCGAAGGCTGGGATTGGGGTGGCATTGTCGACAAGGCGCTGTGGGTCCTCGCCTTCGCGGTCGCAATCGCCTTCATCTTTCTCGGCGTCCGCCTTTGGAAGCAGCGTCCGGTCAGCATTGCCATGGCCGAACCGGTCGCGCCGGATCTCACCGCCGAGGACGTCACTGCCGACGAACTCCCGGAGGATGATTGGCTGAATCTCGCCCACGATCTCCTGAACAAGGGGGATTCGCGCCTGGCATTGCGAGCCCTTTACCTGGCCTGCCTGGCTCATCTCGGCGAACGCGAATTGGTCACCATCTCCCGGGCCAAGTCGAATCGCGAATACCAGCGCGAGCTCAAGCGTCGCGCGCGCCTGTTGGAGGAATTGCGATCCGCCTTCACCGAAAACGTACAATCCTTCGAGCGCGTGTGGTATGGCGTGCATGAAGTCACGCGCGCGATGTTTGATCACTTCGAACAGAACCTCCACCGGATCCGCCAATGTTGAAGAGACGCCTCCATCTGCTGGTGCTGCCGGTGTTGGCCGTGGGGCTGATTTTCGGACTGAGCCGCCTGTTCAAGCTGCGCTTCGACCACGGCGATGTGTACCCGCATTATTCGAGCTATCGCTCCGATCCGGTGGGGTCCAAGGTCTTCTATCAGGCGCTCGAGGAACTGCCCGATTTCGACGCCTCCCGTTTTCACGAACCGCGGTATCGCAAGCTTCCGCATGGCAAAGATCACACCCTGATCGCCCTGCAGGTGAAACCTTGGACGTTGATGAAGATGTATTATTTCAGCATCGAGAATCTCGAACTCTTCATGCGCCAAGGTGGACGAATGGTCATTGGCGTCACCCCCTACCCCACCCAGAGCTTTCTTGAGGTCCAGTTCAACAAACAGATCGAACGCGAAAGACAGAAAATACGTTCGAAGAACCCGGAGAAGGGACAAAAGAAGGAAGAGAAGAAAGATAAGGAGTTCGACCTCGAGAATCCTGCGGACATCAAAGACTTCGTGCTTGAGGACGAATCCGAAAGGAAAGGGTTCATGGACGATTGGGGAATTCGCTTGGAGTGGGAGAGTCTCGATTTTGACGAGGACTTCGTCGTCATTCCGGCCACCGCTGTCTTGGAGGAGAGTTCACCGCGCGAACTGCCCGGCGCGCTCGAATGGCACTCGGCCGGGGTTTTCAAGATTCCGGAGGAACTCGAGGACTCCTGGACGGTTCACTACCGCCGCGGGGATTTCCCCGTGGTCATCGAGCGCCAACTGGGTGAAGGGTCCATTGTGCTGACGACGGACCCGTATGTGTTCAGCAATGAGGCCTTGCAGGAGAACCGCCACACCGGCCTGCTGAGCTGGTATCTGTCCGACCACCGCAACATCATCTTCGACGAATCCCACTTCGGCATGGTTCGTCAGGACGGAGTGGCCAGTCTCGGCCGTAAGTATCAACTCCACGGCTTGGCCCTCGCACTCGTCGTTCTCGGGCTGCTGTTCGTGTGGAAGAACAGCACGTCGCTCGTTCCGCCGCTCGACGATCTGATCGCCGCCGGGGCTGTCACCGGCCGGGATTCCAACGCCGGTTTTCTTAATCTTCTGCGCCGCACCATCAAGCCGCGCAAACTGATCGCCGTCTGCATCAGCGAATGGCGCAAGTCTCACCCCCACCAGAAGGAAAAGGGTGAGGCGTTGCTGCGGGCGTCCGAATTTGACCGCCCACAAAACGACCTGGTCGGTCGCTACCACGAACTTCGCGAGGTGGTAAAACCCCGCATCAAATGATCTCCCTAGCAAACTCATGAGTGAACAAACCGAACGTCTCAAGGAAGTCCTCAATAATGCCCGCACCGAAGTCGGCAAGGTCATCATCGGCCAGGACGAAGTCGTCAACCTCGCGCTAATCTGCATCTTCACCGGTCAACACGCGCTCATCGAAGGCGTACCCGGCGTTGCCAAAACACTGCTCGTCCGCACCTTGGCGCATGTCCTCGGCTCGGAATTCTCGCGCGTTCAGTTCACCCCCGACCTGATGCCCGCGGACATCACCGGCACCAGTGTATTCAACCTGCAAAGCAACGAGTTCAATCTCATCAAGGGTCCGATCTTCACCTCGTTCCTACTTGCGGACGAAATCAATCGCGCCCCCGCCAAAACGCAATCCGCCCTGCTTCAGGCGATGCAGGAACGCGTCGTTTCCATCGATCGCGACACGCACGAATTGCCACCGAACTTCACCGTGTTTGCCACGCAGAACCCCATCGAATATGAGGGCACCTATCCCCTGCCCGAGGCGCAGAAGGATCGCTTCATGTTGAAGATCAACATGGCCGCCCCGGAACGGGAAGAGGAACTCGAACTCGCCCGCCGAACGCTGGGACGCGAAAACCCCGAGGCGCTCCTCAAATCCGGCGTGGTGCAACCCATCATCAGCCGCGACCACCTCGTCGCGCTCCGACAGGAGATGGAACAGGTCACGGTCCGTGAGGAACTGGTCAGCTACGTCGTCGATCTCGTCCGCGGCACTCGCACTCACGAAAGCATCATGGTCGGTGCCGGTCCTCGTGCCACCCAATCCCTACTACTCGCCAGCCGCGCGCTCGCCATCGTTTCCGGGCGGGATTTCGTCACGCCGGACGACATCAAGGACATGGCAATTCCGGTGCTGGAACATCGTCTCATCCTCCGCCCTGAATTCGAGATCGAAGGCCTCTCCGTTCAGGAGGTCATCCAAAAGATTCTGCAAGAAGTGCCGGTCCCTCGCTGATTTCATGCTTTCCCCCAGCACACGACTTCTGGTCTGGGCCGGCATACTGCTCGTGCCGTCCTCGACCATGTCCGTGTTTCCCGGCCTGTATGGAAGCGTCGGCGGGACCGGAGTTGGCCTGTTCGTGTTTCTGCTGGTTCTCGACGCGGCTTTGGGAACGCGCTCATTGGACGGCATCCACGTGCAGACCCAAGAGGTCGTTCGGGTGTCCAAGGATCGTGGTGGCGAGTTGGAACTTGCGATCCACAACGAATCCAAACGTCGCCGCCGCCTGCGCTTCGGTCTGCCCTGGCCTCGCGAACTTGAGACGGACGACCCGGAGTTGACAGCCGATCTGCCTGGTGACGCCGAACTTGCCAAGGTCCAATGGCCTTTCACGCCCCGTAGGCGGGGCAACTACCGCTTCGATTGCTGCTACCTCGAAACCCCGTCGCCGCTCGGATTCTGGAATGTGCGCCGAGCCAATCCCATTACTTCCGAGATTCGCGTTTATCCGAATCTTCTCACCGAACGTAAGAACGTCGCCGCCATCTTCCTCAACCGCGGCGGCCTCGGCGTTCATGCCCAGAGGCAGATCGGCAAGGGACGTGATTTCGAAAAGCTCCGCGAATACATCCCGGGCGACGGCTACGACGAGATCCACTGGAAAGCGACCGCCAAGCGCGGCAAGCCGGTCACCAAGGTGTTTCAGATCGAACGAACTCAGGAGGTTTACGTGATCGTTGACTCTTCACGTTTGTCCGCGCGGGAAGCCAACGTGCCTGACACGACCGCCACGAAAGAAAAAAGAGTCACCACCCTCGAACGCTTTATCACCGCCGGTCTGGTGCTGGGTCTTGCCTCCGAGCGGCAGGGCGACCTCTTCGGCCTGATGACCTTCAGCAACCAGACCGACCGGTTCATTCGCGCCAAGAACGGCGCCGCGCACTACGCGCATTGTCGCGACGCGCTCTACACCTTGGAGCCTTCCCTCGTCTCGCCGGACTTCGACGAGATGGCCACCTTCCTGCGCACGCGCCTGCGCCGCCGCGCCTTGCTGGTGTTCCTTACTTCACTTGACGATCCGGTCATTGCGGAGCAGTTCTCCCGCTCGATGGATCTGCTCAGCCGTCAGCATCTGATTCTCGTCAACATGCTACCGCCCGCGAACGTGAAGCCACTTTTTCACGATGACGACGTCACCGCGCCCGCCCAGGTTTACGAACGACTGGGTGGACACCTGCGATGGCAGGCCCTGCGCGAACTCGAACTCCAACTCAGCCAACACGGGGTGAAGTTCAGCCTGCTCGAAAACGAACGCATGAGCGCACAGCTCGTGACCCAATACCTGAACGTCAAGCGCCGCCAGGTCTTGTGAGGCCATGATCATCGACCTTGAGCATTTCATTGAAAGCGAACGCCCCTATTGGGACGAACTCGACACCTTGTTGAAGAAATTCATTGAGAGCCGCAACGAACAGACGGTCGAGAACGCCAAGCGCCTGCATTACCTCTACGAACGGGCCTCCTCCGATCTCAACAAACTCACGACCTTCTCTTCCGAGCCGGAAACCCGATCCTACCTCGAGGCGCTCGTCGCTCGAGCCTACAGCGAGGTGCACGCGGGTCGCTATCAAGGCCGCGGTTTCCGTCCGCTGCATTGGTTCTGCAACACCTTCCCGATCGCGTTCCGCCGTCACATCGGTGCCTTCTGGCTCACCTTGACGGTGACGATGGCCGGCTGTCTTTTCGGCTGGTACGCCGTGCAACTGGATCCGGAAGCCAAGGCGGCTTTGCTTCCCTTCGGCCACGGAGAGATGGACGCCAACCAACGCGTTGCTCGCGAGGAGTCAGACGAAGCTTACGAACTCGACAGCAGCGACAAGGCGAAGTTTTCGGCCCATCTGATGCAGAACAACATCCGCGTGTCGTTCAATGCCCTCGCCTGGGGTGCGCTGTGGGGCGTCGGCACCATCGTCCTGCTGTTCTACAACGGCGTCGTCATGGGTG
>JBMYQZ010000370.1:0-5915 GCA_049601855.1 Limisphaerales bacterium
CGCAGGTGGTGTTGGCCGAGGAATTGCCGGAGGGGCTCAAACTCAGGGACGGGATTCAGCAGCATGGTTTGAAGAGCATGAACGTACCCTTTGCCAGTGGGTCGAATCCGGCGGATGCGATGGTCGTGATTCCGTGCACGATGGGGACTCTGGGACGGATAGCGCATGGAATCAGCGATGACGTGTTGCTGCGCTCGGCGGACGTCACGCTGAAGGAACGCAAACAGCTGATCCTCGTACCGCGGGAAACGCCCTTGAGCCTCGTCCATATCAAGAATTTCGAACTGCTCACGCTGTCTGGAACCACGATTATCCCGGCCAATCCTTCGTTCTATTCCAATCCGCAGACGATTGCCGACGTCGTGGACACGGTGGTGGCCCGTGTGCTGGACCACCTTGGGATCGGACACGACGCCATGCCCCGCTGGCAGGAGGAACCAGAGTGAATTTGCTTTAAGTTGGCGGCGCAAAATGTTCTTTCCTGCGCGGCTAATCGACCATGTTCGGTGAAATCTCCAAATGGTGCAGTTTCGTCAGGATCTCGCACACGGTTTTCGCGCTTCCCTTCGCCTTGGCGGCGATGATGGTGGCGGCGCGGGAGGATCGTGGCTGGCCGGGGTGGAGGCTCTTCGGATTGATCTTGGTCGCCATGGTCTGTGCGCGCACCTGTGCGATGGCGTTCAATCGCATCATGGATCGCAATTTTGACGCGGCCAATCCGCGGACGGCCAATCGTCACCTGCCGGCGGGAGCGATCTCGCTTGGGTCAGCCTGGACGCTTTGCATTGTCAGTGGACTGGGTTTGGTCGGGGCGTCCTTTTTCATCAATCCGCTTTGCTTCTATCTCTCGCCAGTCGCCCTGTTCTTCGTGTGCTTCTATTCGTTGACGAAGCGATTCACCAACTACACGCACGTTTGGCTTGGGATCGCGCTGGGACTGGCGCCAATCGGGGCATGGTTGGCGGTGCGGGGCTCGTTTGGCTTCGCGGTCGAACCGGAGCCGTTTGGCGCGAGTTCGATTGGACGAATGGTCGCACGTAATGGCCTGACGGGAATTCAACCGCTGATCCTGTCGACGGCGGTGGTGTTTTGGTTGGTTGGCTTCGACATCATCTACGCGCTGCAGGACTACGAACATGATCGCAAAGCGGGGCTGCATTCGTTGGTGGTCGCTTGGGGTCCTCGAAACGCGCTCCACGCCGCATTCCTCGCGCACATGGTGATGTGGGGGCTATTGGCCGCCTTCGGCGTGCTATCCGGATTCAAGTTGGCCTACTACTTTGGGATCGTCGTCATCCTTGGATGCTTGGTGATGGAGCATTGGCTGGCGCGCCGGCGCAAAGGCGACTGGGTACAGAATGCCTTTTTCCGATTGAACGCACTGATCAGTTTGGCTTTCGTGATGTTGACGGCGATTGAAATCGTGTTCCCTGACTTCCGATTGTCCGGTGCGAACTAACCACAGATGGACACATGAATCTTGCGATCCGACATGGTGAACTGAAGGACATCTACGAGAAGGTGGCCGACGGAATGCGCATTGACGACGCGGACGCGCTACGCCTGTTGGAGAGCAAGGATATCAATGCCGTCGGTGCGATCGCCGACTTTGCGCGCGAACCAAAGGTCGGCAATCGCGCCAGCTACATCGTCAATCGCTACATCAACTACTCCAACTACTGTATTCTCTCCTGCAAGTTCTGTTCCTTCTCCCGTAAGAAACGCGACGCCGATGGCTTCCAGCACAGCACGGAGGAGATGGTTGCCAAGGCGAGACAGGCACAGGATTTAGGGATTACGGAGTTGCACATTGTGGGCGGACTGCACCCTTCCCTGCCTTTCAGCTACTACACGGACATGCTGAAAGCTCTGAAGGACACTGATCCAGAACTGCAGCTGAAATGCTTCACCGCCATTGAGGTTCTTCACCTCGCCTGGTTGGCAAAGAAGAGTACGGAGGAAACCTTACGCGAACTCAAAGATGCCGGCCTCGATGCCTTGACCGGCGGCGGGGCCGAAATCTTTCGGCCGGAGGTGCGCAAGCAAATCGCCGTCGGCAAAGAGTCAGCCGACGAATACCTGTCGGTGCATGATGAGTGGCATCAACTGGGTGGGCGCAGCACCTGCACAATGCTTTACGGCCACGTGGAGAGTCTTGAGGATCGGGTCGATCACCTGCGGCAACTGCGGGAGCAACAGGACAAGTCCGGAGGATTTACCGGCTTCATCCCCCTTCCCTTTCAACCGGAGAATAACGAGATTCCGGTCACCGCTTCGCCGACGGGATACGATCAACTACGCACCATCGCGGTGAGCCGGATCTACCTCGATAACTTCGACCACATCACCGCGTATTGGGTCGGCATGGGGCTGAACCTCGCCCAAGTGGCGCTCAATTACGGCGCGGATGATCTGCATGGAACGATCGTGGAGGAGCATATCTTTCACATGGCTGGCGCTGGATCACCGCAGGCGCACACGGAAGAGGAAATGATCAAGGCGATCCGTGAGACCGGCCGCGTTCCGGTGCAACGAAACACCTTTTACGAAGCGATTCGCGAACTCCCGCTCGTTGATGAAGCCGTGGGGCCGCGTGAGTGAATCCGACGATATCCCCGAATTGAGACTCGCTCCGGTGGAAGCGCCGGAAGAACTCGCGCGTCGGGCACAGCGGGAACAACGTCGCCGTGACGATTCCCGTGAGCAGGCGATGGAGTTCTCATTAAAGCCATTTCGAGTTGGATCCGTGCCCTACCTCAATTCAGTGCCACTCACGCGTGGACTGGAAACCGAGGTCGAGTTCATGCCACCGGCCCAATTGGCGGTGAAACTCGATGCAGACGAACTTGATGCCGCCTTGGTGAGCATCACCGAAGTGCTCTTTCACGATCGCTACGATGTGCTCGATGGGATTGCGGTCGCCAGCTTGGGAGAGGTTTACAGCGTCTTTCTCGCGCACCGGATCCCGTTGGACGAAGTGACCGAGATCTGGTGCGACCCCGCCTCCCTCACGAGCGTAAATCTCTTGAAGGTGCTTCTGTCGGAAGGCGGACAGAAGGTGAAGCTTCAGAAACTCGATGACTACGCCAACGCGGCGGACAAAGATGCCGTTTTACTCATCGGCAATCCTGCAATCGATTTCCGCCGCGCCGATCACGATCATGCCATTTGGGATCTCGGTGCCGCGTGGCACGAGTTGACCAAACTGCCGTTTGTGTTCGCGATCTGGGCCTTGCGTCGTGGTTTGGAGAACGACTCCTTGCGTGGCCGGCTTCGGGAGGCCCGCGATTTCGGAATGGATACGTTGGACTACATCATCGACCAACGCACCGACTACGATCGTGATTTCCGGAAGGACTACCTCGGTTGGCACATCCACTTCCACCTCGGCGCCGACGAGAAGCGCGGCGTCGCCCGCTTCGTCGAGTTACTGAAGAAGCATCAGGACGAGGAAGTCTTTGCTCCCCGCTACGTCGTTTGAGCCTGTGGTTCCCCGGCTTGCGTGATGGAACTCTTTTCTTGCTCTGGACGAACGAACTTAGCGATCACCAGACCAGCCAGAACACAGGAGAAAATGTGATAGACCCCGTTGAAGAGCGTGAATGACACGCTCTGATGCCACCAGATCATATTGCCGCCATCGATGAAAAGCGCGGCGATCAAGCCGACCAAAGTACAAAAACGCACTCGATCCCCGTAGATAGGCAACGCGGTGAGACAGGAATTCACCAACAGACACAACACGAATACGGTGATCAGCTGACTGAGAAACCCCGTCCCCATCATCGCTCCCATCTTTGACGGCCCGTTCGATTCCACGACCTGCAGGATAGCCACCGGACCGGCCTCAGCCTTCTTGTGAAACTCCTTCTCCTCCTGTCGCCAATCCGGAATCGTATACGTGCCGGCTTGGGGGAAATTCTCCTTGAGGAACGATTGAACCTTGGTGTCGTCTTCGACACTGCGTACTGAGTTGTTCGCCAAGGGATTCATCCAGAAGAATGCACCGAAGAAGAATGTAACAAGGGTGGCAAGGAAGGTGGCGAGGAGGATTCGTTTCATATTGTCTCGGAAGTTTCTGATTTGGTTGTGTTCCCCGATCGAACAAATGCTCTGACAGCTTTCTCACGAGTTCACTGGGTAGGTGCCGATGATCGAACTGGGGCGCCACTCGAGTGTCAACGCCGGAGTTGCCAGTCCGATCACCTCCCTGCGCGCCGGACGCGTGCATACCATCTCTGCTGTTCCCTTCACGTCGGGAGGCGCCTTGCCCGCGATTCCGCTTGTCGATCTCCCTTCATCCTCCAATCAGCCCATTCAGGCCGCCGGTTCGACTACCGAAAGCCGTTACGGCCGCTACGTGGCAAACAACATGAGCATGATCTTCGAGGTCGAGGCTCTCTCCGTGACACTGAATCCGAATCTGATCACTGAAGAAGAAACAACGACTGCAACCGTGATCCGAACCGGTTCACTGCTCGACCCGCTCACGGTGAATCTGTCCAACAACGACTCCACCGAAGTCACCCACCTAGGCACCGTGACCATTCCCGCCGGAATATCTTCCGCAGACTTCACCGTCACCGCGCTCAATGACATGGAGCTCGATGCTGCTCAATCCGTGGTGATCACCGCGCAAGCCGGTGGATTCACGTCCGGATCGGCGACGCTCGGCGTGAACGATCTCCTGCCTCCCAGCCTGGATTTTGGCGATTCGCCCGATCGCCCGACACTGCTCGCCGATGACAGTGCCCGGCACGCCGTGGGCGGCCCCCGACTTGGCACCACCATCGACACCGAAGCCGATGGCCAAACCCGATGACGAAGACGGTGTCGTTTACACCCGCTTCGTTGCCAACGCCCCCAGCATCATCACCGTTAACGTGGAATCGGCCGCAGGCAAGCTGGACGCCTGGATCGATTGGAATCGCGATGGTGATTGGTCTGACGCCGGCGAACAGGTTGCCACCAGCCGGGATGTGATCGTGGGACCGAACTTCATCAACACCTTCGTCCCTTCCATCGCGACAACCGGCACCAACATGGCCCGTTTCCGCCTGAGCACGGCTGGTGGCCTAATGCCGACCGGAGCCGCCCCGGACGGCGAAGTTGAAGATCACTCCATCCTCATCACCGCCACCGCCAATCCGTTTGCCGTCGGGGACACCGTGCACGGCATCAGGGATATCCAGCTCATCATTCCGAAGTCCACCATCCTCGTAAACGACGCCGATGGCGACATACTGACCGCCTCACCCTTCACCAGCACCATCAAGGGAGGTCTCGTCATGCCCAGTGGTGACAGTATCCTCTACACGCCGCCAACCGGTTTCATCGGGGTCGATGAATTCGAATACTCCCTCAATGACCCCTTCGGCGGTTCTGCCATGGGACGGGTCGAGGTTCTTGTATCGGGAACCGCTGCCGTCCGCTTTCAGGAACTTGACCTCATGCCCATGTCCGTCGGCAATGACGTGGACACCAATTTCGCCGGCGAAGCCAGTGTCCAATATCTGGTCCAGGTCTCGAGCGACCTGAGCACCTGGACCACAGCGGCGACGATCACCAGCGGTTCGAACGGTGCTATCAACTTCCTGGACAGCAACGCCAAGGCAATGCCGCGGCGTTACTATCGCATCCTGCGACCAGCCAATCCTTGAGGAGACTCTCCGAGTGGAGAACCAAGTCCGGGCCTAGTGGTCCGGCGCGGAGTCCGGCGGTAATTCGTGTGCCCGCCGGGCTCCGCTGACAAATCAGGAATCCATCGGGGCGAGATACTTTCCGGAAACGAATCGAGAAACGCTGCGGATGAAATACGCCAACGCTGCCAGTCCGAAGGCGAGGAAGAAGAAAACCGGAATACCCACCACAAACCGACCGGTGGCAAACTGCATCCAAACAACGATTCCCACGCC
>JBMYQZ010000371.1:0-5907 GCA_049601855.1 Limisphaerales bacterium
TTCGAGTACTTCTTGCGTTTGCGGGTCTTGTAACCCTTTGTGATGACACCCCAAGGCGTCACCGGATGACCACCACCGGAGGTGCGACCGCCGCCGCCACCCATCGGGTGATCGACCGGATTCATGGCCACACCACGAACCTGCGGGCGCTTCCCGAGGTTGCGATTGCGACCGGCTTTGCCGAGGACAACCTTTTCGTGATCCGGGTTGGAAACCTGGCCGATGGTCGCACGGCATTTGCCGTTGATCTTGCGAATCTCACCGGAGGGCAGCTTGACCTGTGCATAGCCGGCATCGTAAGCCATCAAGGTGGCGGAAGAACCGGCGGCGCGGACGATCTGTCCTCCCTTGCCAGGATGCAGTTCGATATTGTGAATCTGCATGCCGGCGGGAATCTCGTTGATCGGAACGCAGTTGCCGGGATTCGGCTCGCTGCCAGTTCCATTCTGCAACACGTCACCGACGGAGATGCCGTTATGTGCCAGGTAATAGAACTTTTTGCCGGCCGAGTTCGTTACCAGCGCGATGCGGGCGGAACGAGTCGGATCGTATTCGATGGCTTCGACCTTCATGTCCCCGTCCTGCTTGCGACGAAAATCCAGAACACGAACCTTCTGCTTGTGACCGCCGCCAATACCCCAGGCCGTGATACGACCAGTGTTATTGCGACCACCCGTCTTCTTACGGGTGTAGGTCAACTTTTTCTCGGGCTTGGTCTTCGTGATATCCGAGTAATCGGAGACCGTGAAGAAGCGGCGAGACGGCGTGAATGGTTTGAAAGATTTGACTGGCATCTGCTTACATCAGGTTGATTTTGTCGCCCTTCGCCAACGTCACGATGGCCTTTTTCCAGCTGGCATCCCGGCCGATATGCTTGGTGCGTTTGCGGCGGGACTTGCCGCGCATATTCAGCGTGTTCACAGACACCACTTTCACTTTGAAAAGTTCCTCAACCGCCGCCTTGATCTCCGGTTTGCTGGCGCGGCGATCGGCTTCGAGAGTGTATTTGTTCAACGGTTCCGACGGACGGGCACTGCCCTTCTCCGCGGTCGAACCACGCACGGGCTTCTCCTTGTCCTGAAGGAGCGTCGCCTTTTCCGTGATTCGAACGGTCTTGATTACGTCAAATGCGTTCATGGTCCGAAATTACTTAGCCAGCCTCTTGCTGACGGTTTCCAGGGCATCCTTGCTGATCAACAACTTGTCGAACTTCAAGGTATCGTAAGTGTTCAGGTCGTCGCCCGTGGTGAGGCCGACGTACGGGATGTTGCGGGCAGCCAGAGCGAGGTTCTTCTCGGTCTTGGCGATGACCAGCACCGTCTTGTCGTTGATATCGAGGGTTTCAAGCGTGCCAACGAGATCTTTGGTTTTGTGCGTATCGAGCGTGATATCGTCGATGACGATCACGTCCTCAGCCTTGAGGCGTTCGCTGAATGCCTTGCGCAAGGCAAGCTTGCGGGTGGACTTATTGACCTTTTTGGTGAAATCACGCGGACGCGGCCCATGAACCACACCACCACCGGCCCAGAGCGGGGAAACGACGGAACCAGCGCGAGCGCGGCCCGTGCCCTTCTGACGCCACGGCTTTTTCTTGGTGCCGGCAACTTCACTGCGCGTCTTCGCGCAAGCCGTGCCAGAACGAGCGGCGGCCATATGCGCCACGACCACATCGTGAACAGCCTGTTCGCCCTTATCGTCTTCGATGATTTCGAAGCCGACTTCAACTTCGCCAGTAGCGGCGCCTTTCAAATCTTTGGTCGAAACGTTCATACTCATGCCTTCTTCGGCTTCTTCTTCGATTCGCGAATGACAACATAGTCACCCGCAGCACCAGGGATCGCTCCCTTGACCAACAAAACATTGTCTTCCTCGCGGACCTGGACGATTTCGAGGTTCTGCACCGTGCGACGGCGCTGCCCCATGTGACCCGGCATCGGCTTGCCCTTGTCAACCCAACCGGGGGTAGAACCAGCAGCAATGGAACCGGGCCGACGACGAAAACCCTTCTGACCGTGAGAGCCAGGACCACCAGCGTAGTTCCAGCGCTTCACAACGCCCTGGAAACCACGACCCTTGGTGAGGCCGATCGCGTCGATGTAATCACCAGCGGCGAAGATGTTCGGGCCTACTGTGTCACCGGGATTCACGTCGATGGAGAAATCGCGAAATTCCTTGATGCGTTTGACCGGAGTGGACTTGCCCTGTTTGTGAAAATGGCCGGTCATCGGCTTGTTCACACGGCTTTCCTTCTGGTCATCGAAACCGAGCTGCACGGCGTTGTAACCGTCCGTCTCCTCGGTCTTTTTCTGCAACACCCGGTTGGGACCGGCCTGCACGACGGTCACCGACACTGCGTGTCCGTTTTCGTCGTAGACGCGGGTCTGTCCGAGTTTTTTTCCAAGCAAGCCAATCATGGTAGTTAGATCTTGATTTGAATGTCCACGCCGGCGGGGAGATTGAGCTTCTTCAGCTCATCCACGGTCTTGGCCGTCGGCTCAATGATGTCCAGCAGACGCTTGTGCGTGCGCTGTTCGAAAGTTTCCTGCGACTTCTTGTCGACGTGCGGCGAGCGGGTGACGGTGTATCGTTCGCGGCGGGTCGGCAAAGGGATCGGTCCAGCCACGCGAGCACCACTGCGCTTCACCGTTTCCACGATGTCTGCGGCGGACGCGTCAATCACGCGATGGTCGTAAGCCTTTAACCGAATTCGTATACGTTGCTGTGACATGACTTATCTTCGTTCTAAATTCAGAATCCAGCCGGACGACCGGCCGCATCCATGATTCCGTCCGCGATCTGCGGCGGGACTTCTTCAAAATTCAAGGGCTCCATCGAAAAGGATGCGCGTCCTTTTGAAAGCGAACGCACGTCCGTGGAGTAACCGAACATTTCCGACAGCGGCACCTGGCAGTTCAAGGTCGCCATGCCCGCGCGGGACTCCACGCCATTAACCTGACCGCGACGCCGACTGATGTCGCCGAGCACATCACCTTGATACTCATCAGGGGTGGCCACTTCGACTTTCATCACCGGTTCGAGGAGAATCGGGCTGGCCTTCTTCACCGCTTCACGCAGTGCGAAAATGCCAGCCATCTTGAAAGCCTGCTCACTGGAATCGACATCGTGGAAGGAACCGCCGATGAGCTGCACCTTCAAGTCGATCAATTCGTAATTCGCAATGACGCCGGTTTGGATTGATTCGCGAATACCTTGGAGAGTCGGCTGAATGAATTCCTTCGGAATCTCACCACCAACCGTCTGGTCTTCGACTTCAATCCCCTTGCCGCGCTCGTTCGGTTGAACACGAACAATGGCGTGACCGTATTGCCCCTTGCCACCGGTCTGACGGATCAACTTGCCCTCCGCTTCCGTCGCAGCAGTGATCGTTTCACGATACGCGATCTGCGGTTTGCCAGCACGAGACTCGCACTTGAACTCACGCATCAGGCGGTCGTGAATGATTTCCAGGTGAAGCTCACCCATTCCGGCAATAATCAATTGGCCGGTCTCATCATCGGTGCTGACTTGAAAAGTCGGATCCTCTTCGGAAAGCATTCTCAGGCCGTCACCCAACTTCTCGCGATCGGCGGAACTGCGAGGCTCAATGGCCATCTTGATCACCGGGTCAGGAAAAGTTGGCGGCTCCAAGGTCATCGGGTCGCCAAGCTCGTTGAGCGTGTCACCGGTGGAGATGAATTTCGGACCGACGATAGCGGCAATGTCACCGGCGTAAACCGTTTCAACATCCTCGCGCTTATCAGCCTGAATCATCAGCAGACGGGATGCCCGTTCCTTCTTGCGGGTGCGAGGATTGTAAATCGTATCGCCCTTGGAAAGCTGACCGCGATAGACACGGAAAAAGACCATTCGCTTGATCACGGGGTCATTCCAGAGCTTGAAGGCCAAGGCAGTAAACTTGCCGTTGTCATCCGTGATGACATCGCAGTCTTCAATCTCGCCGTTCTTCGATTCGATATGCCCAGCCGCGGCCGGGATGTCGAGCGGAGAAGGAAGATAATCAATCACCGCATCAAGAAGCAGTTGGACATTCTTATTCTTGAAGGCCGAACCGCCGATGACCGGGACAAACTCAAGTTTGCAGGTCAGACGACGGATGGCGTGCTTCAGAGCAACTACATCCACTGGCTTGTCTTCCAAGACCAGATCAGCGATTTCGTCGTCCTTGTTGGAAACTGCATCAACGAGTTCAGCGAAGGCGCGACCGGCGATTTCTTCCTGCTCGTCGGTCAGGTCACGCACCTCGTATTTGATTCCTTGGTCATCCGAGTAATAGATGGCCTTCTGATTGACCACGTCGATCATGCCCTCGAGCTGATCTTCGGAACCAATCGGAATACCAACCGGATAAGCGTAGGCACCGAGCTTGGATCGCATGTCATTCAGCGCTGCTTGGAAATCAGCACCGACGCGATCCATCTTGTTCACGAACGCGATCCGCGGGACGTTGTATTTGGTCGCCTGCCGCCAAACCGTCTCGGATTGTGGCTGAACACCAGCCACGCCGCAGAACACGGCAACAGCTCCGTCGAGCACCCGCATGGAACGTTCAACCTCGGCCGTGAAATCAACATGCCCCGGAGTATCGATGATATTGACCCGAAACTTCTCCGCATCGAAGAGCTTGAACGTGTCGTCTGATTTCTGCGCCCAGTAACAGGTGGTCGCAGCGGAAGTAATGGTGATCCCCCGTTCCCGCTCCTGATCCATCCAGTCCGTAACGGTGTTACCGTCGTGAACCTCGCCCATCTTGTGAACCAAGCCGGTGTAGAAAAGAATGCGCTCGGTCGTCGTCGTCTTGCCAGCGTCGATATGGGCGGCAATACCAATATTGCGCGTCCTCTCGAGCCGGTAAGGCCGATTCGGCGAGTTCTTTTCTGACGACTTTTCGTCCACTATGTCAGTGACGTAATTCACTAAATTGATCATTCACTCGGCAGCCTGCCGCTGCGGACACTTGCCCAGCGACTACTCTGCATCCACCGCCCGACTGACGTCTTGGCGACAAATCCCCCGATAGTTCTCAGCGACCAGGGCGCGCTATAATAAAATTGTATTACCAGCGAAAATGCGCGAACGCCTTGTTCGACTGGGCCATCTTGTGCACTTCGTCGCGACGGCGAATCGAAGAACCCTGACCTTGGTAGGCGTCCATTATTTCGTTGGCGAGGGCATTCTTCATCGGTTGCCCTTTTTTCGATGCTGCGAACTTGACCAACCAGCGAACCGCCAGGGAGGCACTCCTCTCGGAGGTCACTTCCATCGGGATCTGGTAGGTGGCGCCACCAACGCGGCGCGGCTTCACTTCCAACCTCGGCTTTGCATTGTCGACCGCACGCTGCAGGATTTCCAAAGGACTCGTGTCCTTCTGCTTGCCCGAGATGATATCAAACGCTCCGTAAACCACCCCTTGGGCGGTGCTCTTCTTGCCATCCTTCATGACCGTATGGACCAGACGGGTGACCAGAGTGCTTTCATACTTCGCATCCGAAGGAACCGGACGTTGGATTGCTCTGCGACGACGTGACATAAAAATTCTCTAAATCTACTTACTTCTTCTTGGCGTTATCCTTCGGACGCTTCACTCCATATTTGGAGCGACTGACGCGACGCTTCTCGACACCATTGGTATCCAGCGCACCACGAACGATGTGGTACCGAACACCCGGCAGATCGGAAACCCGTCCGCCGCGCACGAGCACAATAGAGTGCTCCTGCAGGTTGTGTCCCTCATCCGGGATGTAGGCGATCACTTCGTAACCATTGGTCAGGCGCACCTTGGCAACCTTACGCATGGCCGAGTTCGGCTTCTTGGGTGTGCGGGTCATGACCTGCACGCAGACGCCCCGTCGAAACGGACATTTCTGCAAAGCCGGAGACTTCGACTTC
>JBMYQZ010000372.1:0-3140 GCA_049601855.1 Limisphaerales bacterium
TCTGGGAAAAGTCCCCGCCAAAGCGGGGGAAAGGGATAACGGATCACCGACTTGATGATCATGGCGTAAACCTCCGAGCGACTAACTTTAACCCGGTTGCTGGGGGTCAAAATGTTCGTTTTTCGCAGTTTTTGAATGGTGTCGATGCCAATGAGAATTGGCCAAGCGCAGGCGAGACGCAGACGAATGAAGCGCCGAGGCAGCGAATTCGTGTAGCTCCAACCCGCCTGCAAATGGTCGAATGCGCGGTCCAAATACCCGTGATAAAGAGCCCGAAAGGCGCTTTCCATCTGGAAATCGCGAAGGTCGGCAGGACGCAGTCCAATTGCGTCGAGTTTTTCGCTAGGCAGATAACAACGGCCTTCCTGCAAATCCCGGGGCAGGTCACGCAATATATTGATCAGTTGGAGTCCTTGGCCGAAACGAACTCCATTGGCGATCAGGGTGGCGTCGTCCAAGGGCGTGTTGGGAAACAAGTGCCCGCGACAGATCTTAGTCCAGAATTCTCCCACACAACCCGCCACGCGATAGGTGTAATCGTCCAATTCTTCGTCGCTGTTCAGCGCGATGATCTGCTCGGGCTCGCTCCGGCGAAAGCGCTGTAGATCCAGTTCCTGGCCACTTGTGATCGTGTCTATGACATCGCGGATCCGCTGTTGATCGGAATAGGTGAAGCGGGAAAAAACCGCCAATGCTTCCTCCACGCGTTCGAGCAGCACCCGTTCGGCATCGTTCGTCTGCCGATCGGCGAGTTTTCCAAAATTCACCGAGAGTTCACGCTCACCGAGAACCCGATCGCGCAATTGCCGCAACGCGGCCAGTCGCTCGTCCACGGGCAACAACTCCGTATCGGCAATTGTATCCGTCGCCCGCGCCAGCAAATAGGCCAAACTGATCTGCGGCCGAATCGCCTGCGGCAGGACACGCATCGTGAGATAGAAGGAACGCGAAACGTCACGCAGCAACGACGTCAGCAGCGGCGACTCCGGGTGAGGCGTCGAAGAGGACATGTAGGTCGGTGACGCCATATGACTTGCTCAAGCCTTGTCCGCACCGATGGACCGGAGCGCCCTTTGCCATCGTTTCAATTGCTGGCGCACCGGCTTCGAACCAGGTGCCCCGGTCATCGAACGACCGCGAACCGCGTTGCGCAGATCGAAAACCTTGGCCGTACCCGCATCGAAATGTGACGAGATCTCTTGTAGTTCCTTTGGATCGAGTTGGTCGATCGGTGTGTTCGTCTTTTCCGACAATGCAACCGCTTCACCGACCAGATGATGCGCGTCGCGAAAAGGCACGCCTTGATTAACGAGATAATCTGCCAGATCGGTCGCGAGCAGGAGTGGATCACCCACGGCCCTCGCGCAGGCCTCGGGCACCACCTCCATTGTTGGCAACATCGCCGCCAACAGTCGCGTGCTGGCACGAATCGTATCGGCGGTGTCGAACAGCGGTTCCTTGTCTTCCTGCAGATCACGATTGTAGGTCATCGGCAGACCTTTGATGGTGGTAAGCAGGGACATGAGATTGCCGTAAACTCGCCCGGTCTTCCCCCGCGCGAGTTCAGCGATGTCCGGGTTCTTCTTCTGCGGCATCAGCGAAGAACCGGTCGTATAGGCATCTCCCAAACGGACGAACTGAAACTCGGCCGAGGACCAGAGGATCAGGTCCTCCGACAAACGGGAATAATGCGCGGCGATCAGCGCGGCGGCCGAACAAAACTCGACGACATAATCACGATCGCTCACACCGTCCATGGAGTTTTGGGTCAGGCGTGGCTTGCCCTTTTCATCAACAAAACCCAGTTGCGTAGCCACCAGTTCGCGATTCAACGGAATGGTGGATCCGGCCAGGGCGCCGCTGCCGAGCGGGCAGATATTCGTGCGTTGGAAACAATCCTGCAGGCGGCCGATATCCCGATCGAGCATCTCGACGTAAGCCAAGAGGTGATGAGCAAAGTAAACTGGTTGGCCTCGCTGCAGATGGGTGTATCCGGGAATCATCACGTCGATGAAGCGATCGGCCGATTCAACGAGCGCGGCTTGCAACAAACGAAGTTCCGCGATTGTCGCCACAATTTCATCCCGCAGCCACATCCGGGTATCGAGCGCCACCTGATCGTTGCGGGAACGACCGGTATGCAGCTTGGCACCAGCCGGCGCGCGCTTGGTGAGGGCGGCCTCGATGTTCATGTGGACATCTTCGAACTCGTGATTCCAATCGAACTCGCCGGCCTCGATCTCCGCCGCGACTTTCTTCAAACCGCGTTTGATCTCGTTGAGTTCCTTGCGCGTGAGCACACCGATCGATTGCAGCATCGTCGCGTGCGCGATCGAGCCATCGATATCATGCCGCCAAAGCCGCGAATCGAAGGAGATCGATTCGGTGAATGCCACGACATCTTCGCTCGGCCCGGAGGCGAAGCGGCCACTGCGCGAGACTGGTTTACGGCTACTCATCAAGGGGTGGGAATCTGCGTCACGCCAACACAAAAGTCACGACTGCAATTATCTTCCGATCGCCGCTTTGCTTTTGATCATTCGCCGGTTTCAGGCGACACTCCCTCCTCTCGCAAGCGAATGGAACCCGAAGAAGAAAAGGTGACCCGGCTCAAGGGACTGGATGAAGAATTCCCCCGGCATTGGAAGAGCGGATCCCTGAAGTACAGCAATTCCAAGGTGCTCACCGAGGGCGGCACAGCCAAACTCTCCACCTGCACCGACGTCAATCTCCACCGTGTCGTCGTCTACAAGACACTCCACGATCACCTGCGCGACAGCGATATCGAAACCCACCGCTTCGTGCGGGAAGCACGGGTGACGGCGAACATTCAGCACCCTGGCACCGTGCCTCTGTATGAACTCGGTCGCGATCGGGCGGGCAATCTGTTCTTCACGATGAAGAAGGTCGAGGGACGCGACCTGCGCGAGCTCATCCAGGCCTTGAAGGACGGTGATCCCAAAACCAAGGAACAGTTTCCCCTGCCCCGCCTGATCGACGTCCTTATTCAGGTGGGCAATTGCGTGGCGTACGCCCACCGGCAAGGCGTGATCCATCGAGACTTGAAGCCGGCCAACGTGATCGTCGGCGGATTTGGCGAGACGCTCGTACTCGATTGGGGCCTCGCAAAGATTGTGGGA
>JBMYQZ010000372.1:3150-5903 GCA_049601855.1 Limisphaerales bacterium
CGACCTGGGCGGAGTGGACGTCAACGACCTGGAACTCACCCCGGTCGGGCGGCGCTACGGCACACCCCTCTACATGTCACCGGAGATCGCCACCGGCAACGCCGATATTGATGGACGCACGGACGTGTTCAGCCTTGGGGTGATCCTGTTCGAACTCCTGACTCACCAACAAATGTTGGAGGGGGACGATGTCAGCGAAGTCACTAACAACTTGCTCAACAAACCGGTACGTTGGCCGAGCAATGTGGCCCCGCAGCTGAAACCCCCGCCGGAATTGGAGGCGATCTGCGTGCGGGCTTTGCGCAAAGATCCCGCACAGCGCTACCAGTCGGTGAAGGAGTTCGTGGATGATCTACAGGCCTATCGACTCGGAGAGGAAGTTTCCGTGTACGAATACTCCGGCATCGAAAAATGGAACCGCTGGAACAATCGTCATGCGCTGACGCTGACGGCGCTCTCGGCGGGAATTATCGGGGCGTTCATCTGCTGGCTCTTCATGCGTTGACCCCGACGCATCATTCATCCCTTCCCAAAGAAAAGGCCGGCTGCGAACAGCCGGCCTTCGTGCAATTACGCTGGATCCAACTTAGGCGAGCGCCTTCTTGGTGGTCTTGATGATCACCGCGGCAACCTTGTAAGGATCGGCATTGGAAGCCGGACGACGATCTTCGAGGCGGCCCTTCCAGCCATCCTCGATCGTGCCGATCGGAATGCGGATGGAGGCGCCACGGTCGGAGACACCGTAGCTGAATTGATCGATGGACTGCGTTTCGTGCAGACCGGTCAGGCGCTGGTCGTTGTGCGCACCATACACACTGACGTGCTCTTCGATGTTCTTGCCGAATTCTTCGCAGATCTTGGTAAAGATCTCTTCGTTGCCCGCGTCGCGCATCGCGCTGTTGGAGAAGTTGGCGTGCATGCCGGAACCGTTCCAATCGCCCTTGATGGGTTTGCAGTGCCAATTGATGGAGATACCGTATTTCTCACCGCAACGTTCCAAGAGGTAACGAGCGATCCAGATCTGGTCACCGCAGTCGGCGGCGCCTTTGGCGAAAATCTGGAATTCCCACTGTCCCATCATCACTTCAGCATTGATACCTTCCACATTCAGGCCGGCTTCGAGGCAGAAATGCAGGTGCTCGTCGACCATGTCACGGCCCAGCGCGTTGGCTGAACCGACAGAGGTGTAGTAGGGGCCCTGCGGTCCGGGATAGCCGTTCTTCGGGAAGCCCAGCGGACGATCGGTGTCGTTGTCCCAGAGCGTGTATTCCTGCTCGAGACCAAACCAGAAATCGTCATCGGAATCTTCGATGGTCGCGCGACCGTTGGATTCGTGCGGCGTGCCATCAGCATTCAAAACTTCAGTCATCACTAACCAGCCATTGCCACCGAAACGATCCGGATCAGGATACACGGCGACGGGCTTCAGGAGACAGTCGGAAGCATTGCCTTCGGCCTGTTCGGTGGAGGAACCGTCGAAGGACCAAACTTTGGCGTCTTCCAGCTTGCCGCTGAAATCGTCGACGATCATGGTTTTGCTGCGGAGGCTCTGCGTGGGCTTGTAACCGTCGAGCCAGATGTATTCCAACTTGTGTTTGCTCATTTTCTATTCTGCTTTTGCTTATTCTCGGTTGATTTCAGACCGCTGAAAGCCGGGTAACCTAGGTTACCCGACAATTTCAGCAACTCTAAAGAGAGGGTTCGTTCATTTTTGGGGATCAGTGGCCGTTATAGCCTTCTTCGCCGTGTTCAACGAGGTCCAGACCGGCGGTTTCCACTTCCTCGGAAACGCGCAATCCGATCACCGCATCGATGACCTTCAGGGCGACAAACGAGACCACGCCACTCCAGACAATGGTCACGACGATGCTCTTGATCTGGACCCAGACCTGGGCGCCCATGCTATCCAGTTCAATGCCGGAACCGCCGAAGGCCTCGGTGGCGCAAACTCCGGTCATGACGGCACCAACGATACCACCGACGCCGTGGACGCCGAAGACATCCAAGCTGTCATCGTAGCCAAACATGGACTTCACCCGGACGGCGAAGATGTAGCAGACCACGGAAGACAGGAAGCCAATCACGATGGCACCCATCGGCCCGGCCGAACCGGACGCAGGCGTAATGGCCACGAGACCGGCAACCGCACCAGTGGCGATGCCAACCGCGGTCGGTTTGCCGCGACCAAACCATTCGATGAACATCCAGGTGACAGCCGCCGTGCCGGTGGCTACCTGGGTCACGAGCATAGCCATACCCGCCGTGCCGTCCGCTGCGAGTTGACTGCCGGCGTTGAAGCCAAACCAACCAACCCAGAGCATCGCGGCACCGACCACGGTCAGGACCACGCTATGCGGAGTGATGGGTTCCTTGCCGTAGCCGAGTCGTTTTCCGACCATGATACAGGCCACCAAACCGGCAATCCCGGCATTGATGTGCACGACCGTGCCGCCGGCAAAATCCATGACGCCCCAGTTGGCGAAGTAGGCACCGGTACCGCCCCAGGCCATGTGGCAGACCGGCAGGTACGAAAAGGTGAACCACGCGACGCAGAAAGCCACCATCGCGGAGAATTTCATGCGTTCGGCGAACGCGCCGACGATCAGCGCCGGAGTGATGATGGCAAAGGTCATCTGAAACAACGCGTGCAGGCTCAAAGGCAGCGATCCGGACAAGCTCTCACGGGTCATGCCGGCAAAGAAGGCCAGATCCAGGCCACCAATCCAGGCGTTGGCGGCGCCGCCATCAGTGAA
>JBMYQZ010000373.1:0-5890 GCA_049601855.1 Limisphaerales bacterium
AAAATGGGAGGCCCAACCACCGGACTTCAGCTGAGCATTCACCAGTGCGCGGGCACATTCGAGGGCGGCATCAAGGCAGGCCTTTTCGCCACTGAGTCTCCAGGCTCTCAGGTAGGCTTCACCGACGGTGGGCGTGCCCGGCGGTTGCGTCCAGCCGCTGGTCTTGTTTGCCTTGCCCTCGCCTTCCTGGGCGGTGAGGTCGGCGGCGTAAGTCCAGAGATAGGCACCCTGGTAACCAATGTTTTGACGATGAAACGAAATGACTTTTCGCAGGATTCGCGCGGCGGCGGTTTGCTCTGCGTTTTGCGCGACGGCCGGCAGGGCCAATACCAAGGTGAGGAGGAAGAACGGCGCTTTCATGGAATGGGCTGACTAACACACGAATTCCGGGGCCCGCCAATTCAATTGTTCCGTCGTTCCAATTCCGCTTTAGTTTCCGACATGCGTGTTCTTGTGTTCCTGCTTTTGTCTGCGAGTCTGGCCGTCGCGGCCAAACCAAATGTCTTGCTGATCATGGCTGATGATCTCGGATTCGAGGGGCTCAGTTGTTACGGAAGTGCGTCTTACCAGACACCCCAACTCGATCGCCTGGCCAAGGGAGGAGCCCGCTTTGACTACTGTTACTCGCAGCCGCTTTGCACGCCGACGCGGGTGCAGATCATGACGGGCCGCTATTATTTCCGGAATTACACGCAGTTCGGTGAATTGAAGAAGGGCGAGCGGACCTTCGGTCACATGATGCAGCAGGCCGGCTATCGCACGGCGGTCGGGGGCAAATGGCAACTCGACGGTGCCGGCACGGGTCAGACGCCGGCGGAGGCGGGCTTCGATGAGTATTGCCTTTGGAACATCAACGTCGGTGACCTCAAGACGACGCGGACGCGCTATGCCGACGCGAGCCTCATGCATTTCAATCGCCAGACCAAGCAACCGGAAGTTCGCGAATACAAGACCCACTATGGACCGGACGTCTGCGCGCGTTACCTGATGGACTTCATGGAGAACAGCGTGTTGGAGGGCAAACCGTTCTTCGCCTACTACCCGATGATCCTCACGCATGGTCCGTTCAAGCCAGCGCCAAACAGCGACGTTTGGCCGGACGGCAATCGGCATCAGCAGCACAAGCGCTTCTTCAAGGACATGGTGGAACACATGGACGTGATCGTCGGTCGGATGGTGGAGCACCTCGAGAAGATTGGCGCGCGCAAGAACACCTTGATCATCTTCACCGGCGACAACGGCACGCCCGGCGGCCTGCAGACGCAGATGCGCGATGGCCGGACGATCATCGCCGGCAAGGGTCTGCACAAAGACTCCGGGACGCACGTCCCCTTGGTCGTCAATTGGCCGGGACGGGTCGCACCTGGACAGGTCAGTCGTCACCTGGTGGACATGAGCGATTTCTTGCCGACCATCGCGGATGCCACCGCCGCGCCGATGCCCGACGTGTCAGGCGATTGGACCCTCGATGGTCAGAGTTTCCTGCCGCCCTTGCTTGGCATGAAAGGTAAGCCGCGCACGCATGTGATCGTGGATTATCGCGAGCCGCGGCAGGACAAGTTCGGATGGTCGAAGGCGCGTTTCGTGCGGGATCACCGTTACAAGCTCTACGGCTTCTACGAACTCAAGCCGAAGAAATCGAAACAGGTCATCACCAAGACCGGCCATCTTTACGACACCATCAAGGATCCCGAGGAAGCGAGTCCGCTCGACCCCAAGCAGGACGATGAGAAGCGGAAGCAGATCCGCCAGCGACTTTCCTCCGCTCTCGCGGCCCTGCCGGCCATCGACTGACAAACATCTTACAATCACCGGGGTCGCCGTTTCGTCATTAGACAAGTAGCTTCGCCGCCGTTAATTTGAACGCCCGCGTCGGCCGACTGCCAAAAACGGGACTGGAATTTAGAACCACCATCGAACATCAGATGCACATGCGCACTGCCCTTTCATTCCTCGCCGCCCTCTTGCTCCTGCCGAGCGTCGCCCTGCGCGCGGCGGCGCCTGGCGGATTTTTCGGCCCCAAGACCAAGACCACCCTGCTGATCGATCACAGCACCGCCAAGCCCGGCACGACAATCACGGCCGGTGTGAAACTGTCGATGGCCAAAAAGTGGCATACGTATTGGCGTAACCCGGGTCAGAACGGCAAGGCGACCGGGATCAAATGGACTCTGCCCGCTGGCGTTTCCGCCGGTACCATCCAATGGCCGGTGCCGCACAAGACGGAGTCTTGGGAAATGTTCAGCTTCGAGTTTTCCGAAGAGGTCATCTTGCTGGTGCCGTTGACAATCGCGGACTCCGTGGCGCCGGGAACGATCAGCCTGAAGGCCGATCTCGATTGGCTCGAATGCGAAACCGAAGGGGCCTGCGTTCCCGGTTCATCCAGTGTGGAAACGAAGCTGGTCATCGGGTCGGAGGCGAAGCTCAGTCCGCAGGCCGATGAGATGAAGAAGTGGGCCGGTTATCTTCCGAGCAGCGAACCAAAGATCGAATTGACCGCCTATTGGGAAGGTCCGGCGAAGGACGACGAACGCAATCTCGTCATCGCATGGAAGCCCACTTCGAAGACGAACGATTTCTTCAGCTTCCGACCGAGCGAAGATTGGGTGGTCGAACCACCGAGCACCTTGATCTCGCAAGCGGACGACAAGTTGGTCATCCGCCAGAAGGTCACAAAGTACGAAGGTGACTGGCCGAAGAAGATCGAAGGAATCATCGTGGATCTGGAGGGCAATCCGAAACATCCGAAAGCCATCAATGTTGCTGCGGCCATCAGGGATTCGAAACCGAAGCCGACAATGGCCGCGCAATCTTTCCCGTCTACATTTGGAAGCGGATTGTTCGGCACGGAAAACTCCGGACCGAAGGCAGTACCGTCGCTGAGTCTACACGAGACCGTTGCGCCACCGGGCTCTACCATCAATGCCCTGGTGAAATTCAGAATCGCCAGCAACTGGCACATCTATTGGCGCAATCCCGGTCAGTTCGCTGGCGCGCCTGAATTCGAGTTTTCCAAACTACCGGAAGGAATTACCGTCGACCCATCCTCGATCCTGTGGCCGATCCCGGACAAGAAGGTCAAAACCGATGACACTGGCGGTGAGATCTGGAACTACGAACTCGATGAATTGGTGGGCATCATCGTTCCGTTGCAAATTGGGGAGAACGTCGCCAAGGGCACACACGATATCACCATCGACTTGTCATGGATCGAGTGCGAAACCGCCAGCCTTTGCATCAAGCAGGAGGGATCTGTTTCCGCCCAGCTAGCAGTGGGCGACGAGGCCGTGCCTTCCGCAGCGGCCGGTGAAATCGACGGATATATTACGCGCGGGCCGAAGTCGATCAAAGGTCTCGATTCGGAGCCGACCGGCTCCTGGGAATCGCAGGTATCCAGCAACCAGCACGCCTTCGTGATCACTTGGGAAGGCGACGCCAAGAGCGACTTCTTTTCTCACGAACCCGCCGGTGAATGGACCATCGATATTCCCTCGGAACACGTCGATGCTGGCGCCGGCAAAATCGGTGTGCGCAAGGTACTGAAGCTCAAAAGCGGCGACTTGCCCGAGGTAATCGCGGGGATCTGGGTCACGGAAAAGGACGGCCAACGCACGGCGTACGAAGTATCAGTGCCGATCTCTGGCACCTCGGCTCCCGGCACTGATGAAACCGCCGCTGCCGCACCACAGGAGCTGAACTTTTTCAGCGCATTGATGTTCGCATTTATCGGCGGACTCATTCTCAACATCATGCCCTGCGTGCTCCCGGTGATCTCGCTGAAGATTCTTGGCTTCGTCAACCAAAGCAATGACTCGCCGGCCGAGGTGAAGAAACTGGGCATGATCTATTGCCTCGGGGTCTTGGCCTCTTTTCTCGTCATGGCATTGCTGGTCATCGGCGTGCAGAAGGCCGGCAACATCGCCAGTTGGGGCATGCAGTTTGGCAATCCCGTCTTTCTCGTGTGCATGCTCACCCTGGTCACCTTGGTCGCGCTCAATCTCTTCGGGGTGTTTGAAGTGATGCTTGGTGGCGGCGCGATGACGGCCGCCAATTCCCTCGCCTCGAAACACGGACCGACCGGTGCGTTCTTCAACGGCGTCTTGGCAACCGCGCTGGCCACACCGTGTACCGCGCCCTTCCTCGCACCGGCCTTGGGCTTTGCCTTCGTTCAGCCGCCGATGATCATCATCCTGATGTTCCTGACGGTCGGCGCGGGTCTCGCGATTCCCTACCTCATCCTCAGCATGAATCCCAAGTGGTTGAAGTTCCTGCCCAAGCCCGGCAACTGGATGATCGGGTTCAAACAGGCGATGGGTTTCCCGATGTTGGCCACGGCGATCTGGTTGCTCTGGACGGCCACCGATCGTTTTGGACAGGACGGCGTGCTCTGGCTCGGCTTCTTCCTTGTCCTCGTATCCTTGTCCGTCTGGATCTGGGGCGAATACGTTCAGCGCGGCACAAAGCGCAAAGGTCTCGCGATCGCCTTCAGCCTCCTCTTTCTCACCGCCGGCGTCGGCTACGCGCTGGAACACAAGTTGCAGTGGCGTAATCCGCCGCTCCCGGTCGTGGCCAACGTCCAAACCAACGCGCAGGACCAGACTGGCAACGCGCTCGTTTGGAAACCTTGGAGTCACGAAGCCATCGCGGCGGCGCAAGCTGAGGGCCGACCGGTCCTCGTGGATTTTACCGCCAAGTGGTGCGCCACCTGTAATGCGAACAAGACCTTCTCGATCGACATTGATGCCACGCGCGACGTGCTGAAGGAACTGAAATACGAAACGCTCAAAGCCGACAACACGTTGACCCCGGAAAACATCGTGCGCGAAATCCAGAGCTTCGGACGCGCCGGAGTTCCGCTGGTGTTGCTCTATTCGCCGGATGCCAACGTGAAACCCACCGTCATGCCGGCGAGCTTCACTCCCAGCATGATCCAGGACGCGCTGAAAAAAGCCGCCGGAAAGAAATGAGCTTTGGTCCTCCCGGAAACGGGTGAGGCGGGCAGTCAAATTATTCATTGGCGTTTGGCGATTCTTCGCTACAACCAGCGGCGATGTCCCCCGAAGCGGCGAAGGCCCTGAGCCAGACCAATTTCTCGACGATCGATACCGTTATCGTCGTGGCTTATCTCTCGGTCTCGGTGATCATCGGGTTCTTTGTCCGCAAGTACGCCACCAACATGACCGCCTACATCGGCGCTGGTCGCAAGGTGGGATCCTGGCTGGGCGTGGCCACGATGCTTGGCACGGAGATGGGCCTGGTCACGGTGATGTATTCCGCGCAGAAGGGCTTTGGCGGCGGCTTCGCGGCCTTTCACATCGCGTTGATCGCCGGCGTCTGCACGCTGCTGATTGCCTTGACGGGATTCATCGTGGTGCCTTTGCGCGAGGCGAAAGTGCTGACGATTCCAGAGTACTACGAGAAACGCTTCAGCCGTCGCACTCGAATCCTTGGCGGCACGATCCTGGCTTTCGCGGGGATTCTGAACATGGGCTTGTTTCTGAAGGTCGGCTCGATGTTCATCGTCGGGGCGACCGGTTTGTCGGACCAAGGATGGGCCATGCCGGCGGTGATGGTGGCATTGCTGGTGCTGGTGTTGGTCTACACAACCTGCGGCGGAATGATCTCGGTGATCCTGACCGATTACATTCAGTTTGTGGTGTTGTCGATCGGCACCCTGGTGGTGACCGGGATCGCCATCGGCAAGCTGGGTTGGAACCACATCTTCGACACCGTGCAGCTGCATATGGGGGAGCCGGGCTTCAATCCCTTGGCCGAGGGATCCGGATTCGGAATCTATTACGTGCTCTGGATGCTCATCTCCGCCGGCCTCATCGGCAGCGCCATCTGGCCGACGGCGGTTTCGCGCGCCCTGGCGATGGAAAGCACGGCC
>JBMYQZ010000374.1:0-5889 GCA_049601855.1 Limisphaerales bacterium
GCAACAGGACTTGGGCCCGCAGCGAAGGTGCGCGTCCATCCCAAAAGAACTTCTCTTTCCAAGCCAGGTTGAAGAGTGGCATGGAGTTGCGCGTGCCTCTACGTCCGTCGGTGCCAAGGCTGACGGCCCGCGTTCCATCGACAAATCCGTGCTCGGCTTGGTGACAGGAGGCGCAGGATTGCTTGCCGTTCACCGACAGCGCCCGATCATGAAAAAGCCTGCGACCGAGCGCGACGCCTTCCTCGGTGAGCGGATTGTCCAGTGGGAGACGGGGAGGCGGGAAATGTCGACCGAATGTGAAACGATACGGCTTGGCTTGTGGATTGATCAGGACCGTTTGAGTGTCCGTCGATTGGGGAACGACGATCGGCAAAGACTTGTCTGCTGTCACGGTGAAGGCTGCAACCGTGCCGGCTCGGAGCTTTTCTGCGATGGGATCTCCGAGCCGACCGTGGGTGGACGCGGATTCCGATCCGATTGAAAGCTTTGCCAAGATCCGATCGAGATTCAGCCGGAGGCGAAGCTGACGATGACGCGGAAGGGAAAGTTTGATCGGTCGCTCGACGATCATGCGCATGTGGTCGTTGCCCAAGTGGTAAGAATAACCGCCGGAGTTGGTTCCCTTATTCCACCTGCCTTCCACGGCGAGAAACACATAGCCACCCTGCCAGCTCCAGTGCAACCCATTGAGTAGCGGGTTCAAAGGATCGTCCGGACCAAATCTCGCCGGATTGGAAGCGTTGACTCTGGGATTCAATCCCACCCGAAACGAGACGCGGTCGAACTCACCGCTCGGAACTCCAGTCAGCGTGAACTGTCGGCGGCCTTTGCCGACACTGAAGAACGCGTTCTGCCCGGTCGCTTCGAGCCAACCGCGTTCCGAAGAGTGAACGCGGAACTCGGAGAGCAGCCAATCCAAGCGACTGATTGAGATCTCTTGACCGGCATGATTCTTGTAGCCCGACGTATTCAGGAGCAACGAACGATCATTGAAGGAAACCTCCATCCGGATCGACAGATCGGCGGCAGGAGAGGCTGCCTGCAGCAGGAGAAGCAAGATTACGATATGCCGCATTGGGGGCATCAGGCGGAGTGTGGGGCGGAAGGGACGGGTACACAAGAATGGCTCCAGAGGTAGGACTTGAACCTACAACCGATCGGTTAACAGCCGATTGCTCTACCATTGAGCTACTCTGGAACTCAGATCCCTTCAGTGGAAGGGGCGAGGAAGCTACAATTGACCACAGAACGTCGTCAACTTTTTTGGGGTGAAAAGTGTAGACGCTTTTTCCGGCTTCTTTTGCACGAAACCAAAGGTGGCGTTGTCTATCTGGCAACATGGGCGAACTCAACAGCGAATGGCAGCGGGAGCTCTACCGGGAGGTGAACGCCAAGTTGTTGCTGTACGGCCGGTCGCTGGGATTGGGGCACGCGGAGGCCGAGGATGTGTTGCAGGAGACTTTCGTGGCCCTGTTGAAGCTGGGGCATGAACCGCGACAACCGGAATTCTATGTCTTGCGGGCCTATCGGAACAAGGCGCTGAGCTGGAAACGAAAAGTGTTCCGGCGCTTCCGACGGGAGGAGAAAGCGGAGGAATGGCTCGAGCAGGAGGAGATACCGGATGGGGTGGGGGAGGCCTTGGCCAAACGGGAATTGGAGAAGCTGTCGCCGGCCCAGCGAGAGGCAATTGTCCTGAAAATCTGGCAGGGCTGCACTTTTGAGAAGATTGGGCGGTTGCTGAGTATTTCACCGAACACGGCCGCGGCGCGATATCGCTACGGTCTGCAGAAACTAAAAAAAAGAATGGAGAGATTCCGTCATGAACGAGTGGATGGAGAGACAATTGAGTGGCTGGACGCCGCGCCGGCCTTCGGAACACATTGAGCGTGATTTGTTTGAGCGGGCGCCGGTAGCCGTGGTTGAGCGACCACGGACCATCGATGTTTGGCGTCAGGGTATCGCGCGCCTGTTGGGGCCGGCCGGGGCCATGGCGATGGTGTTCGCGGTGATGATCTTTCAAGCCCCGTCGCCGGCGGTTTCGAGCATGTTGGCGGTTGAGACAGCTGATGGCATGGCCTTGCTGAGCATGAGCGAAACGTTGCCCGCGCAATACCATCACAGCGTTCTAAACCACTGTGATTACCCGATTTTCGGATGGACAAACTCCGCGCTTCCGCCCGAAGGTATCGCCCATTTTCGCAAGTGACAGGGCGTCGCTGCACACCCCATGAGTTCCGAAAAACCTAAAAAAAGAGGCAATAAAGGCGCACGACGGCGTCAGAACCAAGGCGCAGGTCAGGCGCAGGATTCGGCGCGTAAGACAGCCGACACGCCGGCCGTCAAAACGCCAAAATCGACTCCGCGTCAGCAGCCGGCGCCGGCCAAGGACTTCGAGTTTGCTGACGAAGAGGTGAAGGTCACCGAGCCGGTGGCGCCGTTGTTTGAGCGGCTGGACTGGCGGGTCTTCTGGATCACCACGTTCATGGTGATGTTTGGCTACTACTTCACGTTGGCGCCGGATTTGACCTTGGAGGATTCGGGAGAATTGGCTGTGGGATCGATGTATGCGGGCGTGCCGCATCCGCCGGGATATCCGGTCTGGACGATTTACACCTGGCTGTTCACGGAACTGGTGCCGTTCTCCAATATTGCCTGGCGGGTGGCCCTCTCCTCGGCGGTGGCGGGAGCGCTTTCCTGCGGATTCATCGCGATGATGGTTTCGCGTGGCGTGCGCTCGATGTTCGGGTTGTTCGATATCTTCAAGGATCTGGACCAGGACGCGGGCGAGAAGATCAGCTCGGTGAGCGGTTTCGTGTCCGGAGGCTTGATGGCCTTCAACGGGTTCATGTGGAGCCAGGCGGTGATCGTGGAGGTATACACGCTCAGTGTGCTCACCTTGGTCCTGCAAATGATCAACCTGATGCGGTGGATGCATGCGCCACAACAGTATCGCTATCTCTGTTACTCGTTCTTTTGGGGCGGCATTGCATTCACCAATCACCAGACCTTGGTGGTGGCCATGATCGGGACGTTGATCGCGGTCTTGATGCGCCGCACGTCGACCGGTCGGGACCTGTTCTTTATCGCGGCGGCGTTCTTTCTGGCCTATGTGACCGCCAAGATTGCCTCCGGCCCGAGTGTCACGCCTGATCAGGCGGCGAAAATCGCGCGGCAGTCCGGCATCTTTAAATTCCTCCTGTTCGTCGGCCTGTGCGGCGTGGTCGGTGGGATGGTCATTGCGATCCTCGCGCGGAACAAGATGAAGGCAAAATATCAGACGCCACCGGAAGCGTGGATCGTTTCCGGGGTGGGGATGTTGGGATTCATCTTCGGCCTGGCCCAACTTTACTCCAAGGGAGCCCTGATGAGCGCGAGCAATGTGCTGATGTGGTTGGCGTTTCTCGTGATCGGGACCTTCTGCATGATCATCTGGACCTGGGGGGTGTTGGCTACGGGACGATTCTTCACCGAATGGTGGCAGGCGCCTTTGGCCTATCTGTCGTGGGTGGTGGGCGCGCTGTTCTATTTTTACATGCCGCTGGCAGGCGTCACGAATCCGCCGATGCAATGGGGCTATCCCCGAATCATCGAAGGTTTTCTGCATGCGTTGTTCCGAGGTCAGTATGAGAAGGCCAATCCGACCTCCGGCATGGACCGGTTTGTCGAGCAGGTCGGCACCTACGTGGGCGGGGCAATCGAGGAATTCAACCTAGTCTATCTCACCTTGGCGATGATCCCGGTGTTCGTCATCTACTTCCGGCGGATGAACGAGGTCCAGAAGTTGATGCTGGCAATCGGCTCTGGATTGTATGGTTTCGTCGGGCTGTTCCTACTGATCACCGTGGACGATTTTCCAACCTTCAAGCGGGTGGGACTTGGTTTGGTGTTCGGCTATTTCTTCCTGATCCTGGCGATGGTGCCGGTGGTGTTCTACTTCCAGAATCGAAAACATCCCTTACGAGCGTGGATCGGTGGCGTCGGAGCCATTTATCTGTTTCTTTCGCTGTTGTTGCTGTTTCTGCTGAATCCGCAGCCGGACCGACAGAGCCAGCAGTTGAACCGCGTGTTTTTCACGGCGTCATACGTGCCGGTCTCGATGTTCATCGGGCACGGGGTCGCGCTGATCGCGGCGGTGTTGGTGGCCCAATACCGCAAGTGGCGTCTGCCGCTCCTGATCTTCGCTTTTTGCGCTTCACTGGTGGCGGTCTACAACGTCTTTGACTACAAGGATCAGTTCTGGGTCACCCGTTGCACGGACATGTTCGGCATCCTGTTGGCGATGGCCCTGTTCTGGTTGCTGCTGTTCCAGGATCGTGAGCTGAAACTCAAACCGCTGCTGGCGGTGTTTGCGTTGATGCCGGTGTTTACCTTCGGTACGCACTGGGCCTCTAACGAGCAGCGGGGGCACATGTTCGGATTCTGGTTCGGGCATGACATGTTTACGCCGCCGTTCGAAGGCAAGAATGGGAAGCCGCTGTATGAGGAAATGGCCAAGGACGCGGTCCTGTATGGTGGCACGGATCCCGGTCGTTTCTGTCCCACGTACATGATTTTCTGCGAGAGTTTCATTGAGCCGCACCAGCGCCACGATCCGAAGTTTGATCGCCGCGATGTCTACATCATCACGCAGAACGCGCTGGCCGATGCCACATATCTGAATTACATCCGCGCGCACTACCATCGCAGCACGCAGATCGACGCCTCGTTCTTTGAAAGCGCCACCGAATACCTGGAGAACAAGGCGCTCGACAAGGTGGCGTTGGATGCGAAGGCAAAGGGTGAACCCTATAAGTCCGGTACCGCTGCCTGGGCGGCACGCAAGCTCAAGATCTTTGCCAAACCGCTCGACAAGATCTTCGATTCGATTGGCGACAGCATCGAGAAAAGCCGCCGGGTCAGCACTTCCTGGTTCGAGGCGGATCACTTTACGGACGTTGGACAGATTCGCTCTTCACTTCGTCAGGGCGACACTCCCCTGGCGAAGCATCTCAAGAGTGAATTGAGTGAACGTACGCTGGAATTGCTCGGTGAATCCGACAATGACAAGGCGCTCAAGAAGGCGCTCGCGAAGGACTTTAATAAACTGCTGGAGGAAGGTCCCCTCTATGATGCCGAGCGCTTCAAGGGCGTGAAGTTTAGCGCGAAAATGCAGCGCTTCATCCGTGAGGATCCGAAGGGCCACACACTGATCCGTTTGAATCGCCAGTTGCTCGAGGTGAGCTATCCCGAGGCGATCACAGCGAGTTTGGGTGGGGTTTATCCTGACGTGGAGATGTACATTTCCTCGCCTGCTGCGTCGCAACAGGCCTTCGAGAGTTACGTCGCCGATGCCCAACGGCGTTACGAACATGACCTGCGTCATCCAAATGAGCCCAAGCAGATCAAGCAGGGTGAAATCGTTCAGTATGACCAGGCTTCCGGTCGCGTTTCGGTGAGCGGACAGGTGGCGGTGATGTCGATCAACGGCTTGTTGACGAAGGACATGTTCGACAAGAACCCGGAACTGGACTTCTACGTCGAGGAGAGCTTCCCGCTTGAGTGGATGTATCCGCACCTGACGCCCTACGGGATCATCATGAAGATCGAGCGCAATCACGTGGCCGAGTACACGGAGGCGCGCGTGGCCAGGGATCATGAGTTCTGGAGCCGGTATTCCGAGCGTCTAGTCGGCAACTTCATCGACTACGACACCAGTGTGAAGGAAATCTGCGACTTCATCGTGCGCGTGCACGAGCATCGCATCATGAAGGATTTCACCGGCGATCCGAAGTTCATCCGGGATGACAACGCCAAGAAGGCCTTCTCCAAGCTGCGCAGCGCGATTGCCGGCGTGTATTTCTGGCGGATCAACTACGCCGGGGGACGCGGCAACGTGGCGGAGCAGCAGCG
>JBMYQZ010000375.1:0-5867 GCA_049601855.1 Limisphaerales bacterium
CGGGAATGGCGACCTTCCACTTGATATTCTTCTCGTTCCCCCACTCGGTGGGCGGGGCGCCGTCGGCGACCCCTTGGCCGGACGGCCCGCGCCAGTTTGGCCAGTTGGATTCCGCGGAAAGATGGCCGACTCCCAGAACGAGTAGTCCCGACAAGGTAATGCTGGATATTTTCATGAGTAATTACAGTTCAGGCATTGTGGCCGTCCGCCACGGGAGGTTGGATGTTCGTATCTTCGAACAGTTCTCCCCGGGGTCAATCGAATTCCGGGTGCGCAATCGCCACGAATTCAGCCTCGATTCGTTGGAGACTTGATCTGAAAGGCTTCTATCAGCACTCTTGCGGCGATGCGATTCATTCGCGACATTCACGAGGAACGGCATGCCGAGGGCAAGCCGTGCATCTCCTTTGAGTTTTTTCCGCCCAAAACGCCGGAAGGCGACAAGGCGCTGCTGGAGAAGCACATCCCCGAGTTGATGCAATTGAAGCCCGACTATTGCTCCGTGACCTATGGGGCCGGCGGCAGCACGAAGGACAAGACGGCTGATATCGTCCAGTCGATCCAAGATCGGCATCAACTGACGGCGATGATGCACCTCACCTGCGTGAATGCGACCCAGGCGGAACTGGATGGCGTGGTGGCCGATGCGAAAAATCGCGGCGTGCAGAACCTTCTCGCCTTGCGTGGTGATCCTCCCAACGGCGGCGACTTTGAAGTGACGGATGGCGGCTTTGAATTCAGCTATCAACTCGTCGAGATGCTGAAGGCGAAAGGCGACTTTTCCATCGGGACGGCCGGTTTTCCCGAAGGACACATTCATTGCACCGAAGGCAAACTCGTCGATTGGGAACGGCTCGCGAACAAGGTCAAGTGCGGCGCCGACTTCGTGATCACCCAGCTCTTTTTCGACAACGCCGATTATTTTGAAATGGTCGATCATCTGCGCAGCCAGCACGACGTGCAGGTGCCGATCATTCCCGGCGTCCTGCCGATCGTCTCCGCCGGTCTGATCAAGCGCTTCACCCAGCTCTGCGGCGCCAAGCTCCCCGATACGTTGGTGCAGGAATTGGAAGCACGAGCCGAAGACGATGCCGCCGTGAAGGAATTCGGCATTGAGTTTGCGACCAAGCAAGTTCGCGAACTCCTCGATCGCGGCGCTCCCGGCATTCACTTTTACACGCTCAACAAGGCCTACTCCACCCGCCGGATCATGGAGAACCTGGGCCTCGCGTGAGCGACAGTTAATTCCGGCGCACCCGTAGCTCAACCGGATAGAGCACCTGGCTTCGAACCAGGGGGTTGGGGGTTCGAATCCCTCCGGGTGTACCATTTTTCGACCGCCGAGAAATCTAATCAGGTTTGGGACAAAGTCGAATCATCCCGAATTAAGTCGAATCAGGTCGAATAACCTCTCTTTTGAGCGACTTATGAAGAAAAAAGTGTCTCAAACCTACTAGATTATGGTTTGAGACACTTTGGGTGGTTTTACCCCCGAAATCTAGTAGGTTTGAGACACTTTTGGCCGCTCGGATCTCTACAAAGCCGCTGGTTGTAGAATTCGGAACTCGGACTTGCCGATCAGCGTGGATGATTCAAGGTCCATCCTCCACCAGTGCGTCTGTCGGTCGTTCGGGGCTACCTGGCTAGCTCGGTTAGCTCTTCGGCATCTCGCGCATGAGCGTCGACGCACCCACGACCTCCACGAAGTGCTTCCATTGAAATCGCTCCCGTCGACTCGTGGCTACTTGAGCCGCACGGACCATGAACTTGGTGAACTTACCGAGTCCGTGCTCGGCCGTGATGCCCTTAACCAAGGCAGCCGCCTCACCGCTCGGTTTGTCCAAATTGTGATGTCGATAGATCAAAGCGACGTCGGTGGGACTCGGGGTGTTCTCCAACTGCAGTTCCCAGATGCCCCGTTTGCGCAACTGCTTCAGGGATTGCGCGAACTCGCCTCGCTCGATCTGACTGCGAAAGACGTTTGTGCCGCACAGCACCAGGCCGCATTGGGTTTGTTCCTGCAACTGTCGCAGCACGGACATGCATTTCACCGTCGCCTGTTTCTGATAGGAAATGAAGGCCTCGTGCACTTCGTCAAGGATCAGCAGCTTGGTGTCATCCAGATAGCGCAACACGCGATTTCTCAGATTCTCGAAACAGGTCCGGCTTGAAATGTGGCAGGCTTCGGCAATCGCCCGCATCATGCTCTGAACACCGGCACTGGCCGGCATGAGCACGTAGACGGTCTGCCCTTGATTGTTACGCCGCGCATACTCCTTCAACGAGGCCGTCTTTCCGATCTGCGATTCACCGTAAACCATCGCGATGGTGTTGCATAGCAAGGCCTCATCGCAGACCTTTGAGATTCTTGGGGAATAGGCAGGCAGAAAAACGCCAACCAAAATCAAGCAGGTTCGCAACGCCTATTCTCTAAAAAAGGGACAATAAGCTATCGGATTCGACCTGATTTGGGGTGATTCAGCCGGAGGTGACTTTGTTGCAAGCCTGATTAGATCCCTTGTTACTCGATCTCCGGCTGTTGAGATTCGCTTACCGGGGTGGATTTTCGAAATTATTTTGGACCTTTTGCAGGCCCAAATTCGCATTGTCTTAGGAAGGTTTATCTTATGCTTGGAAAAATAGTCGAAAAAAATCAACCAACCCAAGTTGGTATCCTTTTTTTCCTAATGCTGTTTGTTGGTGATGCTGGGGCACAGTGGAAAACCCAACAATTTCTCCTTAAACCCGGTTGGACAGCGATTTACCTTAATGTCGACGCCTCGCACGAGACGCTCGGGACTCTAATCGGAAATGATCCGGGCAACCCGATCGACGAGGTTTGGATGTGGCAGCCGTCCCCTTCGACCCTGCAATTTATCGATGACCCGCAAATCCCAACAGGAACCGGTGCGCAGTGGGCGAGTTGGAAACGCCCACTTGGCCCCACTTCCGTGCTTCAGCGCCTCGTTCCCAATGCTGCCTTTTTGGTGAATAACACCAACAGCACCGATTTTGTCTGGTCGATCAAGGGAAAACCCGTAATCCCGGTCAATGACTGGACCAGCGAGGGAATCAACTTCATTGGATTTCCCACGCCGGAGGTCAATCCACCGGTTTTTGCCAACTTTTTCGGGCCGGCTCCCAACCTCCTGACTGCCGAGGTATACCACTATCCCGGTGGCGCGTTGGATGGTTCCAATCCCATGCAATTGTTCACCCAGAACACCAGCCCTGTCACCCGAGGGCAGGCCTATTGGGTGCGCTCCGGTCAGAATTTTAATCGCTATTTCGGGCCTTTCGAGCTCTCGGCTCCCGACAACGACGGTGTCAACTTCGGCCCCGGCGACAAGCAGGTCCTGCTTCGGCTCAAGAACATCACCTCTGCAACCCGCACGGTCACCATCAGCCTGCTGGCCTCCGAGGCTGCTCCCACGAACCATGCCGCTATTGTTGGTGCGGTTCCGGTCCTGCTTCGGGGTGATCTGAACACCGCCACGCTCGCCTACGACTACCACAACCTCAGCGATGGATCGCAAAACATCGTCCTGCAGCCGGCAGGACAAGTCGGGTCCGAAGCTGAAGTCATCATCGGTGTGAATCGCACCCTGCTGACCGGAGCTCCCGGCGATGTCTACGCTGGTATTTTACGCTTCACGGATGACCAAGGCCTGCAGCAGGTAGACCTTTCAGTCTCCGCAACGGTTCAGGACACACGTGGTCTCTGGGTGGGTGGCGCCGCGGTCAATCAGGTTCGGGCATACCTCAAATCCTTTCAGAAAGATTCCGAGGGAGCCTTGATTACGTCGACCAACTCTACGAATTACGGTGCGTATGTCGTCACCAGCGTGAACACCAACCTCGGCGGTGTGGTTGAGCCCTTTCCGCTCCGTATGATCATACACAACAACGCGGCTGGAAACGCCGTCCTGATGCAGCGCGTCTTCTATGGGCTGCGTCAGGCGACCAACCAAGTGCTCACCACCGAGCAATCGGTGCTGGACCAGGACCGGTTGGATGTCGCCCGTCGGATCAGCGCTGCCCACTTGCCCTTCCAGGCGCAAAACACTCCTTGGGCGTTCACCGGGCAAATGACCCCAGGCATGAATCTCACCACGACGGTATCTCTCGCCTACGACGACCAGGCTTCAAACCCCTTTCTGCATACCTACCATCCGGACCACGACAATCTTGACGCCGCCGCTTCCAACAAGCTGGCCCAGGGCGCGGAGTCCTACCGGGTGGATCGCAAGATTGTGCTTTCTTTCCAGTCGCCGACCGACGACTTCGCCAGCCTCGCCGCCGGCAACCAAGAGCTCGGTGGGAACTACGCCGAGGAAGTGACGCTTTACGGAACGGCAGGCGAGAGCCGAAAGTATGAAGTCTCCGGAGCGTTCGAACTCAAACGTGTCAGTCCCATCGACACACTCACACTACCCGAATGAGGAATTCCCGATGAAGCATTTGCAAAACGAAAAACGATTTACGCGCCGCCAACACGTCGCCCAGCCTAACATGAAACCTGATTACCGCCTCACCGCCTCTCTGGGGATTCTTGCTCTAGTTTTGACCTGGATCTTTGCCGCGCCGGCCGCCCGTGGCGCCGCTGCTACAGCACATCCGCCCGAGCGTATGACCTATCAGGGCTATTTGGTGGACGCCAATGGCGCTCCGCTGGGCAGTAGCGAACCGATTAACACCAGCATCATCTTCCGCATCTGGAGGGTTGCCACTGGTTCCATCGCCTCCAATCGCATGTGGACAGAGCAACAAACGGTGACCATAGACAATGGCTACTTCAGCGTGGTTCTTGGAGATGGCAACCAGTTCGAAGAGGAAGCTCACGGGAATCTGTCGGCCGTATTCTCTGGCTTTGACGCTTCGGACCGTTTCCTTGGTCTCACCATTCCGGACATCATAGGAGCCAATGAACTGCTGCCTCGTATCACGCTCGTCCCGTCACCCTACGCTTTCCTTGCGCGCTACGCTAACGGCATCGCCGACGATGCCAATGGCGAGTTCGCACTCACGAATAGCGCTTCCGCGCTGCGAATCTCGAAAACCATTCAGACGATGAGTGGGAATGTCAGGGGAACCAATGCTGTCGACCTGCAAGTTGGAACCAATGATACGGCAGTCGCAAGCGGTGATTTTAGTGTGATTTCTGGTGGGTCTGAAAACACCGCATCGGGCAACTACAGCTCGATTCCCGGGGGGGATTTGAATATCGCCGCGGGGGACTACAGCTTCGCGGCAGGCCGGCGCGCTGAGGCGAACCACAATGGCGTATTTGTCTGGTCTGACAGTATCAATTCGAACTTTGGTTCGACCGCTGATAACCAGTTTCTGGTTCAGGCGAACAATGGCGTCGGAATCAATACGTCCGATCTAGCCTTGATGGCTGGCAATGCACTCACAGTGAATGGCAGCGCGAAACTTACGGGCACACTTGAAGCTGGCATTATCAAGGGTGCATTCGACCCTGACGGCATAGCGGCCGGCGCGATCACCACCATGAAACTTGCTGATGATGCAGTGACGTCCGCAAAGATTGCCAACAACTCCGTGACCTCGGCGAACATCGTGAACGAGTCGATTGTCTCCGCGGATATCGATGACGGAACCATCACGGCCGCGGACCTGGCAGTTGACTCTGTCGGAGCTTCTGAAATCCAAACCGACGCAGTGCGGGCAGCTGAGATTCAGACGGGGGCGGTTGGCACTTCGGAGGTGGCTGATAACTCGCTCACGGCGCAGGATTTGGCCGCGGGTTCGGTAACTGCGTCCGAGCTTGCCACAGGCGCGGTTACCTCAACTGATATACTGAACGGAACCATTGAACCCGAGGACTTGATCGCAGGCCTTAGTAA
>JBMYQZ010000376.1:0-5863 GCA_049601855.1 Limisphaerales bacterium
GTCCAGCGCGAACCCGAGCGGGTCGATCTTGCGATGGCACGCCGCACACTGGGCATGTGTGGTGTGAGCTTCGAGCTTCATGCGAATGGTTGCTTTGGGCTCATTGACCGGATTGGGCGCGATCGGGTCGACGTTGGGGGGCGGTGGATTCGGCGTCTTGCCGAAGATCGCGTCGGAAACCCAGACGCCGCGATGGACTGGACGATGTCGCGTGCCATCGGAGGTGAGCGACAGCACCGAGCCGTGGGTAAGAATGCCACCACGATGAGCGTCGGTCTTGAGTGCGACTCGTTGGAAGCCGGCCTTCGGCAACGCGGGCATCTGGTAGTGCCACGCCAAACGCGGATTCAACATCGTCCAATCCGAATCCAGGAACTCGCGAATGGGCAGGTTCTGCTCGAATACCTCGGCGAAAAAATGAGTGGTCTCGAGGATCATGCTTTGTTCCAGCCAGAGGTCGTAATCGGGATAGATCTTCGGATCGGGCGGAAACATGCCGACCTTGCCCAAGTCCAGCCACTGACGCGGAAACGAATCCTTGAAGCGCGCAATCTTCGGGTCCTTCAACATGCGGACGAGTTGGGTACGGAGCCCCGGCGATTGACTCAGGCGACCCGCACGCGCCGCTTCAAACAACTCCTCGTCCGGCATGGAGCTCCAGAGGAAATACGAAAGGCGGGAGGCGAGTTCGAAATCGTTCAACGAGAGGCGCGGTGTTTTGGCGGATCCTTCGGCGAGGTAATAAAAGTTCTTGGACGCCATGACGCCGAGCATTCCGGTTTTGTAGGCGGTCTGGAACGGCGCACTATTGGCGATTTCTTTTTCCACGATCGCAGCGTAAGGAGCGATCTCGCTCGCGGTCACCGGCCGGCGCCAGGCCTGCTCGGCAAAACGTCTCAGGTAGATGCGAGTCTGGGTTGGATTGGCGGCGAGGAAGGCCTGGCGGCGTTCGAAGCTTTCGTCTTCGAGGATCGGGCCTTCCCATTCAATCCAGTCGAAGATGAGGAAGGGATAAAGCGCATTGCCTTCCTCGTCGGTCATCTTGCGCTGCCAAGGTGCCCGGGAATTCGGGTCGTTCAGTTTCGTGAACACGTATTGATTTGTCGGACGCCCCGAGCGACCGGCATTGGAAGGACCGGGCACGGCGTTGTCGATCTTCACCGAGATTTTGCCTTCGAGATAGGTCTCGAACTCGACGATGACCGGTTCATCTTCGGGGGCAAGGATGTCCTGCTCGAAGATCGTGCGGTCGAGTTGCTTGCAGTGAAGCTTGACGTGCGGTGGGCGTCCGTTGGGCGGCTTCAGTCCACTCAATTGCATACGCGCACGGTAAATACCTGGTGGCAGATCATGGTTGATGTGGGTCGGTTGCAGATATGACAAGACGTGCCCCGGCCAGATCAAGAGCCGCACCTGGTCGAGAATCCCACGCTCGCGCAACAACTCGCGCTTGCTGCGATTGGGCCAATCGATTTCAAGGGCGTCCTTCCGATACTTGCGTGTGGTGGGCCGTTTCTCGGGATAAGCCTGGTCGAGGATTTCGCGCGCGGCATTGAGATACTTCTCGACGTGCGAGGGCGACAAGGTGAGTTGCGAGCCAATGCGCTCGAAGCCATGCCACACCTGATCTTCCGTCATCTTGCCCGGCGCCTTGGCGTCGTAGTGCACGCCGAGCAGATCATGGATTGTGTTCGAATACTCCTCCCGACTCAGCCGGTAATGCGCAACCTTCGCGCGCTTCGCCATCCGGGCGCGTTTGCCTTCCTTGATCTGTTCGCCCAGCCAGCCGACGACCGATTCGATTTCAGCTGCGGTCGGTTGCGGTTTGTTCTCCGGTGGCATTTCGCCGGAATTGATCCGGTCCATAACCTCCACCCACATCGCCACGTCTTTGCCATCGGTGAAATCACGCGAGAGAACATCGAGACGGAAATCCCCCTTCTGTTTCTTTTCACCGTGGCAGTCGTTGCAGTGCCGGGAGAAGAACGAACCGACCGCCTGTTCAAATGAATCCACCGCCCGCACGGGCGCGCCAGCGAGCAGGAAACTGAGCAGTAGGATCCGGCAGTTCATTGATGGCGACAGAATCAGCCGACGATCGGGCGACGATCGAGGCAATTCTTACATCCCCCTGACACAATCCGGGGAATCCAGCTTGCTGAATCGCCCTCCCACATTAAGGTCCGTCTCTCATGCCGCGTTTGAAATCGAATTTGAACCACTTGGTTTGCACCGCCTTGGTCGCCAGCCTGTTCGGCTGTTCGCCTCAAGCCGAATCACCCGAATCTCCTGCCCCGACCACGCAAACTGCGAGCCTGCAGAACGCCACCAAACCTGTGAGCCACCAAACCTCCAATAACGCCGCCGTGCCGGCCGAAAACGAGCAAGCCGATTCCCAAGTTGAGAAACCGAAGGAGGACAAGAAAGAGCACAAGTTTACCAACCGCTTGAAGGACGAGAAGTCGCCCTACCTGCGCCAGCATATGCACAACCCGGTGGATTGGTATCCGTGGGGTGAAGCAGCTTTCGCGAAGGCCAAGGCGGAGAACAAACCGATCCTGCTCTCGATCGGTTACTCGACCTGCCATTGGTGCCACGTGATGGAACGCGAGTCCTTCGAGAACGAGACGATTGCCAAATACCTGAACGAGCATTTCATCAGCATCAAGGTCGATCGCGAGGAGCGTCCGGACGTGGACAAGATCTACATGACCTTCGTGCAGACCTTCATCGGTGGCGGCGGCTGGCCACTCAACGTCTTCCTCACGCCCGACCGCAAGCCGTTCTTTGGCGGCACCTATTTTCCGGCCGAACCGAAGTATGGGAAGCGCACGTTTTTGGATCTCTTGCAGCTGATCAGTTCGAAGTGGAAAGATCCGGAATCCCACAAACAGATCCTCGACGGCGCGGGCGAGCAGATGAAGGTGCTTCTGCAACAGGTTGCCACCGCGCCGGTGGACGGACTGGAACCGACGAAGACCTGGCTGACCAACGCCCTCACGCGATTCAAGGGACAGTATGAACCCCGCCATGGTGGCTTCGGACAGAAACCGAAATTCCCGCGACCTTCCGTGCCCCGCTTCGTACTTTCGCAGGGCGTGAAGCAGCAGGACAAGCAGGCCATCGACATGGTGCTCTTCACCTGTGAGAAGATGGCGGCCGGTGGCATCTACGATCACATCGGTGGCGGCTTCGCCCGCTATTCCGTCGATGAAAAATGGCTCGTGCCACACTTCGAGAAGATGCTCTACGACAACGCGCAGCTGGTGCACCTGTATCTCGATGCCTACCTGGTGAGCGGCGAACAGAAGCACGCCGAAGTCGTGCGCGATATCCTGAAGTATATCCTGCGCGACATGACGCATTCGGGGGGCGGTTTCTATTCCGCCGAGGACGCGGACAGTGAAGGACAGGAAGGGAAATTCTATTGCTGGACCGAGGAGCAATTGAAGGAGTTGTTGAGCGAGGATGAATTCAAGTTGGTCGTGCGCTACTACGGGATCACCGAGGAAGGAAACTTCGAGGATCACAGTCATCCGGACCCGTTGAAGCATCTCAACGTGCTCAGCATCGTGGACCCGAAACTCAGCGCAGACGAAGCCAAGCTCCTGGCCAGTGCCAACCAGAAGCTCTTCGACAAGCGGGTGACACGCGTGCGCCCCGGTCTCGACGACAAGGTGTTGGCTTCCTGGAACGGACTCATGCTCGGTGCCATCGCCCGTGCCGGGGCCGTCTTGCAGGAACCGAAGTATCTCGCGGCCGCGGAGAAGAACGTCAAGTTCATCCAAGATAAGCTGTGGGTCGCAGACCAGAAGACGCTTTACCATCGCTGGCGCGAGGGCGAACGCGACGATGTCCAACTGCTCGATGCCTACGCGGCGATGGCCGATGGTTCATTGCATCTCTACGAAGCGACGCTGAATCCGAAGCACCTGCAATTCAGCCTCGATTTGGCCGATGCGATGATCGCGAAATTCTACGACCCGAAACAGGGCGGCTTCTACCAAAGCGATGGCACCGATACGAATCTGGTCATGCGATTGAAGGAGGATTACGACGGCGCCGAACCGTCCGGCAATTCCGTCGCCACCCTGGCCTTGTTGAAGCTTTCGAAGATCACCGATCGCAAGGATCTTCACGAGGCAGCCGAGAAGACGCTGCGTCTGTTCGCGAAGAACCTGCAGGCCAATCCGCAAATCGCGCCCTACCTGGTGAGCGCGCTGGAGTATCTCCTGCAGGAACCACATCGCCTGGTTCTCGCCGGTGACGCGAAGAGCGATCTCGGTAAGCAACTCCTGAGCGCAGCGCACGGCGTGTATCAGCCAAACAAGGTGATTCTGTCCAACACCGGCCCCGTGGAGGAATTTGCGAAGGGCCTCGAGCCCGGTGACAAGCCGGTCGCAGCTTATGTCTGCACCGGAACGTTCTGCCATCAACCGACCGCAGAACCGGCTCGCGTCTCTGCGCTGCTCAAAGGCGAGAAGAAGGAATAGCCCTGCCTGAGGTCGAGCGCCGGAACATGCAATCAACCTAGCGCGGTTCCGGCAGCAGAAATGCCCCGTAGCCGACGATCTTGGTGACGAAGACACCGTTGAGGGTCGTCACGTCACCCTGGTAGCTGATCGTGAGCCGGTCGCCTTTCTTGATCCGTGACCCTTTCGCATGGGTGTCCACCCACCATTCTGTGCTGAGGCGTTTCAGATTCTCCGCGCTGTGTCCGCCGGTCGGAACACCTTGGATTCCCGGTGCGAAATACGGCACGACCTCGAACACCGCCTCGTCCACCTTCGCATGAAACCATTGGGCCGGTCGGCCAAAGACCTTGGAGTCTTCTTTCTCCGGCGTACTGATGATCCGGCGTTTCACGACGCCACTACCCTTGATCGTGATCTTCTTTGCCTCGACCTTGATCTCGGTGACCTTGTCGATTTCGACGATGGAGGTGTTGCCACCCGCAAATGCCGGCGGTGTCAGGAGCAGCAGGGAACAGACGGAGAGAAGACTGGGTTTCATGGTTTTAGCCTAACACGGCTGAGTCCTGTCGTTGTCAGAAGTTTGTAAACCCGACCGTACTGTAGAGAACCTTCCGGCGATTCTCGCTAAGATATCCGTAACTTGAATGTCATACTCTCACCATGACCGCTGGCAAATCTCTCCTCTTGGCCGTGCTGACGACGCTTGTCCCGCCGGCAACAGCGGCGGATAACGCGGACCTTCCCGAGGGTGTCGCGATCGGCCTGTTCGCGGACCAGCTTTCGTCATCGGCGAGAACATCCTGCTGCATTACTGCATCACCAACAACGGGCAGAAACCTTTCCGCATCGATGTGGGTGGGGATTACCGAGGGGGAACGCGCGCTGGTCGCTTCAAGCTGACTGCGACCAACGCGGTTGGTGAGGCGATGGCCGACCCCCATCCTCAGCAACGGAACATGGGCGGCTTGAGCCCGGCCGCGGATTTGGCGCCCGGGAAGGTCTGGTACGAGAAGGTCCTGCCCACGCGTTACCGCAAACTCGACCGGCCCGGCGTTTACCAGATCGAGGTGTTTCATGACCTGGGTTGGGGCGAGCGAAGACAGGATGATCCACGCGTCCAGACCTACGAATTGACGCTGAAGGAACCCGACGCAGCCACGGCCAAAGTGGTCATCGAGAAAATGCGAAAATTGCTCCAACATGGCGGCGACACTTGGGGAAAGAAGGGCAAGGGCTCGGCTGATCCAACCTTGCTCACGCACCCCGTCTATCTTCCGTTTCTCGTGGAGGCCGGCGACATTCAGGCGGTCAAGGGCATCTCCCGCATGGACGCTCCGGCGGCGACCGAGGCGTTGCTGAGTTTGATGAAGAGTGAAAATGACTTCGTT
>JBMYQZ010000377.1:0-5842 GCA_049601855.1 Limisphaerales bacterium
TGCTGGTGAAGAAACCACGCCAGCGGCGCGGCAAGAACCGCAAACGGCAGGCCGCGACCCCAGCGCCGACAATTCATCTCTTTGATCTCAACGCTGACATCGGCGAACAGAACGACCTTGCTTCAGACAAGCCCGAGATGGTCGGTAAGCTCAAGGCCCGCATGGCGGCGCTCGACGCGGAGATCACCGAGAACGCCCGCTCCCCGTGGCACAAGAACTGAGCCTACGCTCACGTTGGCGGCGGCGTAGAAGGGGTTGGATCACTTTACTCGCAATATTCCACGCATGGCCATCCAGTGGCCGGGGAAAGTGCAGATGTAGGGATAGTCGCCCGGCGTCTCGGGAGCGCGAAGATAGCGGGTGTGTTCCTTGCCAGGATTGATCACGGGGATGAAGTTGAGTACTTCGGGCAGTTCGGGGACGTAGTGTTTCTTGCCGGCCTCCGGGTCGCTCAACATCGTGAATGACGCATCACCGACGGGCTTGGCGCCGTTGGGCTTCACGAGCACGAGGTTGTGGGGCATGACGTCGGTGTTCTTCAGTTTCCAGGCGAGGGGTTCGTCCGCTTTGACCTCGATGAGCTTTTCGGCGTATTGCAGGCCCGAGATGGCGTTGACGGTAATCTCACGAGCGCCTTCCAAGACCTTGCCGGAGGTGGCACTCATCGACTCCTCTGCGGGCACCGCCACGCGCAGGGCGATGGCGGTGGGTTTATCCGTGCGGGGGGCGGCGAGGCCCTTGGCACTGAAGTGCGGGCCCGGGAACATGGGAGAGGCGAAGAGATCCGTCTTGAACTCGTGGCCGTCGGCGGCCTTCAAATGCATGCGCAGGTGGAGCTGCATCACTGGTTCCATCTCGGGCATTTCCACGAAGATGGAATTGTCGGCCAAGAGTTTGATGGAACGAACCGGAATGGGATCGTGCCCGAGCGATTTCGGATCCTTCGCAGAAAACTCGGGAGAGCCGTAGCGCCGGGCGTATTCGTAGTTCCAGGCTTGAGCAAAGTAGCGTTCGAGATCCGCGGCATTGCGGTCGAGCCCGGTGGTGAAGTCGATGCGAATGCCATTGGCGTGCACGCGGAATCCGTTGGGTTTGTAAACCGGTTTCCCGGAGTAGCGAACGCGATGGAAGCAGCCGTCCTTCACCGAGTAGTCACCCCAGCCATCCATTCCCACGAGGTAAAGCTGACCGTCCTTGGGATGAAACGCGCCACGCATGGAACCGGAGATGAATTCACCTTCCAGCGGCACCACAGCGCCTTGCGGTCGTTCACCCTGGTCATCGCGCAGGATGAGGTAATGCAATCCGGAACCGTAGCTCAAACCGACGTGCGCACCTGAGAATGGCCCCCACTTGCCGCTGCTCATCTCAAGCATGCCGCCAGTGGAGTTGTCGATGCCGCGCGGGATGAAACAAAGCGGTGCCGCGATCGTGCCCCCTTTGCCAGCCTTCGTGGGCAGTCCGTAGAATTCGCCGTTGTTCACCTCGATGATGGACGAAGCCGGCGTCCAGGTGCCTTCCTGCGGCGCGACCCAGAAGTAGTCATCCGAACCACCGATGCCCATGCAATTGCGCACGCCCCAGCCCTGCAGCTTGGTCGTCCGATCCGGCCCGGTCCGCAGAATGCTTTCGCGCTGGGTGAAGTTGAAGGAACCATCCGCGAGCCGATGCAGACCAAAAGTGTGTGAATGGCTGCGATCGTATCCGCCGAAGTCATTGGCATAGTTTTCGTAGAAGTCGACTTCGCCGTCCTCGTTCGTGTCGTGCAGACGATAGATCTGTCCGCGATCCAGGACGAAAGTGCCGTCGTCATCAATGTGAATCCCAACCGGTTGATTGAAGCCGGTGGCGTAGCGTCGCCAGGTGACATTTCCCAAGTCGTTGTTGATACCGGAGACAAGCCAGATATCGCCGGGTAGCGTGCAGACCAGCGCGTCTCCGTTGGGCAGGAAGCCGATGCCGGTCAGTTGCATGACCGTATGGTAGGGATTGTCGTAGGGGACGTGCAGCGTATCGACAACGTAGGCCGAATCACGGCGTGCCTCGCCCAGTGATCCGGGCATTTTCAACTCTTCGTGCCAACGCCGTTCCGGTTTGCGATTGCCACTCAGGTGCTCAAGGACGCGACGTTCCCCCTCCGGTTCGTCTCCGCGCAAAACCCGCACAACGAGAGTTGAATCGGCCTTGGCCTTTTCGATAACGAGCTTGCCGCCTTCGACGGTCGCCTTGCGAACACCGCGCTTGAAAACAACATCCACCTGCAAACCGTCGCCCGCGGGCACGGGAATCTCGATCTTCTGTGTGGCCTGTTTCATCTTCAGCCGACGATAAAACGCATCGCTGATTCCCCATGGCTCATCCGTGACCGTGGTCTGGCCGATGGCGTATTCGAAGACGACGCGTTTGCCGTAGCGATGATACCCCTTGTAAACGCCGCCGGGAGGCATCTTGGCATCGCTGATCGTCGTCCAGACATCTCCCACCGGCGTGACATCGCGGGAAGTGCCCCAGCGAAACGGTTCGTATTTCAGAAAGCCACCCTGCCAGATCGTGCGATAGCTCAGCGTCATCGGATCGAAGCAGGCGGACAACTCACGTCCGGCTCCGACGCGAATGCAGATGCCTTTCAGAATCGAAACGCCTTGCGGCTTGAACACCGTCGTCCTGACCTCGCCCTGCTCGATGTCATTCCAACGCCCGTCCTGGTGGTTGTTCTGGTTGTGTTTGCCCCAGTGCCCATGCTTGCCGGCGTCGAGTCCCGGATAAGCGGGAATCACCTTCGGCACCTCACCCGGGCTGGCGAGGTAGAAATCCGCCTGCCGTTGATAAAAGTCGTAGAGCCGCGCCTGATTCACCGTTTTACCAGCCAGGCGATACTTCGCCCGACCGCCAGCGGGATCGGCGTAGGAATGTTTGGCCGGGTCGGCGAGGTTGCCCTTTTTCTTTGCGGCCATGATCGTGCCGACAGCGAGCAAACAGAATAGAGTGGTCAGAATCCGTCTCATATTTCGGAGCCGGAGATGTAGCGGAATTCGCGATCAATTCCCAACCCAGACAACAGGATAATCTCGGTCTGCCGGTGGCGGTCGCATCCGCGTAGCAGCGAGCGTGAGCGAGCTGAAGGAGAATTGGCGCGTCCGGTGTGAGTAGCCGAACGTCGTAGTGAGAATTTCGTTCCCTACGCGCTGACGAGTTCGCTACTGGAGGCTCTGAAGATACTTCACGTTATTGGCATGCGGGGCCATCCGGTGATCTTGGTCGGTCAGAGCGCGATTATAGATTCACCTTCCTGCACCGGTTCGTGGGAAGCCTTGGCGAGGGCGATGAGGCGGTTCAACACCTTTGGGTTGGCGCTGGCGACATTGTTCTGCTCCTCAATATCCTTGGATAGATCGTAGAGTTCCCAGCCCTTCTTGCCTTGGTAGGCTTTCCAATTGTTCATGCGAACCGCGGTCTGGCCGCGGTATTCCCAATACAGATACTTGTGCTGTTTTTGGCCCTTGCGACCGAGCAAGATCGGGGCGAATGAAAGTCCATCTGTCTTCGGAGAAACGGCACTGGTGATGTCCGCCAGCGTCGGCATGACGTCCGGGTAGTAAAGCAGGTGATCGGACACCGATCCGGCCTTGATCTTGCCTGGCCAACGAACGAGGTACGGCACCTTGAGCCCCCCTTCATAGAGCGAACCTTTCCCGGCACGAAAACGTTCACCGGTCTTGGGATTGAGATTCGGACCGAAGAAGCCGTGCGGACGTTCCTTGGTCTTGAAGTAGTCCTGCCCGCCGTTGTCGCCGCACAGGAAGAACACGGTATTGTCGTCGATCTTCAGTTCTTTCAGCAGGGCAATGATCTCGCCGAGATGCCGGTCCATCATGTGCATGAATGCGGCATAAACCTTGGCGTCGTTCTCCGTTCGTTGCCCAGCCTTCCAAGGCTTGTCCTTGAAGAGTTGCCACGAGGGTTCATCGGAATCGATGCCCCACAAACCATGCGGCGGGGTCCAGGGGAGATAGCAGAAGAACGGCTGATTCTTGTTTCGCCGGATAAACTTCAACGACTCCTTGTAGATCTCGTCCTGCGCGTGGGTTTCGCCTTCGTAAAAGCTCAGCCCGGTGTTGCCCTTGGGCGGAACTTCCTCGCTGTTACGGATGAGGTAGCGCGGATAAAATGTATGCGCGTGCACCTGGTCGTAATAGCCGAAGAAGACATCGAAGCCATGTTTCTCCGGCACCCCAGAAGTTCCGCGACCACCAATGCCCCACTTGCCAAACCCGCCCGTCGCGTATCCACGCTGCTTCAACATGCTGGCCAAGGTCGGTTCGTCAGCACGAATGGGAGAGAAGCCGTTGTTCTGTCGCATCGACATGTGTCCGGAATGCAGCCCTGTCAACAACGCACAACGCGTCGGACCACAAACCGGCGCACCGGCGTAGGCATTGCGGAAACGCATTCCCTCGGCCGCAAAGCGATCGATGTTCGGCGTCAGCAGTTCTTTGTGCCCCATGTGTCCGGACTCGAAGTAACCCCACTCATCGAGCATGAGATAGATCACGTTCGGCTTTCGGTTGGCCGCTTCCGGTGCCGTCAGCCCAATTACACACAGAATGGTAAGGGTAAGAATCCTCAGTTGCATGACAGTCCCGGACCTTAGCGGAGGTCAATCCCAAGGTTCAATTGAACTCGGCGAATGAATCCGCGAACGCGCTTCATAAGCTTTCAGGATTTCGTTCTGCTTGCCCCGATCCAGCTGCTTGAGTTTTTCGACCAATCGGACAATCGCGTCGCGCGATTCCGCTCGCGGACCGTAGAGGGAGATACCTTCGGTTGATCCCGGCAATACCTTGTCCAGCGCTTGGAGGGCGAGGAATACGCTGTCGTAGTGATCTGATGCGAGTGATGCAATCACCCGATCAATGGGGCGCTTTTCGACCTTTGCGTGCGGATCTCCTTTGCGTGCGGATCTCCTTTGGCGCATTCGGAATGCAGGGTCGTCCGATTCTTGCCGCAGTAGGATTCGATCCGCCAATGAACGATGCGGTCGTCTGGGGCATAGAACACACGCAATTCGTTCATCGGGCTGTTCGTTCTGGATTCAGCGGACGTGACCGCGTAGTAGCGATCCTCCCGGGACATTCGCAATCCATTGCGACCTCGCCCGCCGTCGCCAGAACTGAGTTTCACGGGCGGATCGTAGAGCGTCCGATGAAATCGGTGTGGCGAGAAACCGAATGCCTGCACGACCTCCTGACGGGTCAATCCCAGGCGAATTGAATTCGTCATCTCGGCCAGGCGCACATGGAACACCGGGTCCAATGTTCTCCACAGCAGCTTTCCCTCATGGTCGTAGTCGAAACGTATCGCCGTATTCTTCATGCCCTCCATCGCTGCGGACCCGGGCCGGAAGTAATAGTCCTGGCGGTTTTCCCACCGGTCCACCTCACCCATCAACGGTTTCCCAATCTTCTTGATCACTTCGTCCCTGTTCATCCCCCGGCGAACTTGGTCAAACGCACGGCGAATCTTCATGACCTGCTCGGGATCGCGGACGGAGATCAGGGAGTTTGGGTTGGCCTGAGTGGCTATTTCCACAGCAGCGAAGGCGATCACGATGATCAACGAAATGCTTATTCCGGAACGACTCATGCCAGCGACCAAGCTAACAGAACGCCGGGGCAACACAACGGGTTCGCACTGGTCTTTAGACCCTATGCGAGGTAAGACCGCCGGAGCCGGATGCATTGGGGTTCGATCATACTCGGATTGAATGTCGGTCTCGTTTGCTACACGAGTCACCGGCTGTTTCGGTTGTTCTCCTCCAGCGAAGATCCGGGAAAGGTGAATC
>JBMYQZ010000378.1:0-5836 GCA_049601855.1 Limisphaerales bacterium
GGACATTCCGGTGAACGTCGATCTCGATGCGGAACGCGTCTTCTTTGACAACGCCTTCGCGACGCCGGCCGGCCGCAAGCAGCGCCGGCGGATTAACGAAGCTCAGCTGGTTCGCCGGCTGGAGCAGAAAATGAATCCGGGTGAAAAGCCCAGAAAAGCCGCGGAAATTGAGCCGACCAAGGAGATGTTCGATCCTGTGTTGGGACGGGCATTGGATCTGTTGAAAGGCCTAAAATCCATCGGAGCGAGTCGCTGAACCGGATTTCCGTTGACGATTCTGGAGGCGAACTTCACCGTGAGGGCGACGGCTCCAAGATGGCTAGAGTTCTCTTCGTTTGCACCGGCAATATCTGCCGAAGTCCAATGGCGGAAGGGTTGTTTCGGCAGCAAATGCAGGACAACCCGGAGATTGAAGTAGCTTCCGCCGGAGTTGGAGCTGGTGACGGCCAAGCCCCCAGCACTCACGCCGTGGCCGCTTGCAACGAAGTCGGCATCGACATTACTGCCCAGCGCAGCAATTACCTCACCCCGGAGATTGTCGAATCCTCTGATTTCATCTTCGGCATGACTCGTGGACACATCGACGCCATCACGATGATGTTTCCGCAGGCGGCCGAAAAGAGCTTCCTCGTCCGGGAGTTTGTGGAGGGCTTGGAGTTTTACGAGAAGGACGTGGCTGATCCCCTTGGTGGGTCGATCGAGATTTATCGTGAATGTCGGGACCAGATTCATTCCGGCCTTGAGTCGGTTGCCGCCTTTGTGAAGGAGTCGTTGGGAAAGTCCGGCAAGAAGATTGAAACCATCGCCATCGGATCCGATCACGGTGGATTCTCGTTGAAGGAGAAGATCAAATCGCACCTCGAAGGGCAGGGGATTCGCGTGGCGGACTTTGGCACGGATTCGAAGGAATCCACCGATTATCCAGATTTCGCCCGTCCGGTCAGTGAAGCCGTGGCGACTGAACGAAATGATCTGGGTGTTCTGATTTGCACCACGGGCGTCGGCATGAGTATCACCGCCAACAAGGTCCACGGCGTTCGCGCCGCCCTTGTGCTCAACGAAGAGATGGCCGCCCTTGCGCGCCAGCATAACAACGCCAATGTGTTGTGCCTCGGCGAGAAGCTGACCGATCCCGAAACCGCCCTGAAACTGGTAGATACTTTCGTCGCCACGCCCTTTGAAGACGGCGGGCGACATGAGAGACGCGTAAATAAAATGGAGAAAGAAACGTTGCTGTCCGAAGTCGACCCCACCATCGCTGAAGCCATCGAACAAGAGCGCCAGCGCCAACAGGAGAACATTGAACTCATCGCGAGCGAGAACTTCACGACGAATGCCGTGATGGAGGCGCAGGGTTCCGTCCTGACCAACAAGTACGCCGAGGGTTATCCCGGTCGTCGTTGGTATGGCGGTTGCGAACATGTCGATGTCGTGGAAGAGGTCGCGATCGAGCGGGCCAAGAAGCTTTTCGGCGCCGACTTTGCCAACGTGCAACCCCACTCCGGCAGTTCGGCCAACATGGCCGTCTACTTCGCCATGCTTACGCCCGGCGACAAGATGCTGACCATGGACCTCAGCCACGGCGGTCACCTGACCCACGGCAACAAGGCCAATTTCTCCGGTAAGTTCTTCGAAATCGTCCATTACGGCGTCCGCAAGGAAGACGAGCAGATCGATTACGATCAGCTCGAGCAGATGGCCAAGGAGCACCAGCCGAAGATGATCACCGTCGGTGCGAGCGCGTATCCGCGAATCATTGATTTCGAACGCATGGGCAAGATCGCCCGCGAGGTCGGTGCCATGTTGCTCGCGGACATCGCGCATATTGCCGGACTGGTCGCTGCGGGCGTCCACCCGACACCGGTTGGGCATGCTGACTTTGTCACGACCACCACGCACAAGACCCTTCGTGGTCCCCGCGGAGGCTTGGTGCTCACGAACAACGAGGAGTACGCCAAGCTGGTGAATTCCTGTGCTTTCCCTGGGATCCAAGGCGGGCCGCTCATGCATGTCATCGCGGCCAAGGCTGTTTGCTTCCACGCGGCGCTCCAGCCGGAATTCAAGACGTATCAGGAACAGATCGTGAAGAACGCCAAAGCCATGGCCGAGGGGATGACCCGCAACGGTTTTCGTCTTTGCAGCGGTGGCACGGACAACCACCTGATGCTCGTTGATGTGGGTGAGAAAGGCGTTACCGGCAAGGAGTGCCAAATCGCTCTCGACGAGGCTGGTATCACCACGAACAAGAACACCATTCCGTTCGAGACCCGCTCGCCGTTTCAGGCCAGTGGCATCCGGCTCGGTTCGCCCGCCGTGACTGCGCGCGGCATGAAAGAGCCTGAAATGGCCGATATCGCGGACATGATTTCTGAGGTGCTTCTCGACATCAAAAACGTTGACACCAGCAACAAGGTTCGCCAACGTGTCCGCGATTTGACTGCCAAGTTTCCGCTGCCATATTGATGGATTACAGCGAAACTTCCCCCCATCTGGGACATCCCCGACTGAATAAAACGATAGGCGGTAATGTCTCGTGTTACCCACGGGGCGCATTTGTCGTCTGATCTCGAACGCCCGGACCTGTCTGGCGGTCGCTTTAACCCACGAACAATTTAATCCGAAAACACAGGTAATCATGCCAAGACCCGCGAAAAAGAAAGCTTCCAAGAAGAAGGTCACCCGGCGCGCACGTCGCAAGACCTCTTCGGTGCAGGCCCACTACGAGGAATGGAGCCCCGGTACAGCGACCGGTGGAATCGTTAGCAAAGCCATCGGTGACTCGGAGTCCGAGGAGAAGTCCGAAGGCGAAGAGTGGGCGCCCGAAGCTGGTCCCGATGATGATAAGCCCGCGGAAACACCGAAGCCGGCACCCAAGGTGACGACCAAGGCGGAGCCGAAGGCTGCTTCCGACGCTGCCCCCAAGGCGGCGACGGAATCTCCTGCCGAGCCCGCTGAAGAGCCGGCGCCCAAACCAAAGCAGAAGGACAGGGAGAGAGAGAAGAGGGGTCGAAAGAAGAGGGGTCGAAAAAAGATTCTCGATGTCGAAGATGATATCGAAGAGCAATCCGAAGAGGTTGAAGTCGATCCGAATCTTCCTCCGGGCGAAACCCTCCGTATTTCCGACCTGCAGGCGCAGTCGATTTCCGAGCTGAACGAGAAAGCCCGTGAGATGGGGGTTGAGAACTTCGGCACGATGCGCAAGCAGGAGATCATCTTTGCGATCCTCAAGGCCAACTCACAGCGGAAGGGGACTCTCTACGCCGAGGGAGTCCTGGAGGTGCTGCCCGAAGGGTTTGGCTTCCTCCGTTCGCAGGCTTTCAACTACCTGCCTTGTCCCGAAGACGTCTACGTTTCCCCGTCACAGATCCGTCGTTTCGATCTGCAGACCGGCGACGTGATCACCGGTCAGATCCGGCCGCCGAAAGAGAAGGAGAAGTTCTTCGCCTTGATCAAGGTCGAAGGCGTCGGCCACGAAGAGCCCGATGTCGCGAAGGAGAAGACCCACTTCGACAACCTCACGCCGCTCTTTCCTGATCGTCGGTTCATCCTCGAGACCGAGCCCGATGCGTATTCGATGCGCGTACTCGATATCGTCTGCCCGATCGGTAAAGGCACGCGCGGCATCATCGTTGCTCCGCCCCGCACCGGTAAGACCGTGCTCCTGCAGGACATGGCCAAGGCGATCTTGAAGAATTCCCCCGAGTGCTACCTGATCATTCTCCTCATCGACGAACGTCCCGAGGAAGTGACGGACATGGAACGCACGTGCACGGGCGCTGAGGTGATCGCCTCAACCTTCGACGAACCGCCGGAACGTCACGTGCAAGTGGCCGAAATGGTCATCGAAAAGGCACGCCGCATGATCGAGCACAAGAAAGACGTTGTCATCCTGCTCGACTCGATCACGCGTCTCGCCCGCGCCTACAACACCGTGCAGCCTCACTCCGGCAAGATTCTTTCCGGCGGTGTGGACGCCAATGCCCTGCACAAACCGAAACGCTTCTTTGGTGCTGCTCGGAACATTGAGGAAGGCGGTTCGCTGACGATCATGGCCACCGCGCTGGTCGATACCGGCAGCCGAATGGACGAAGTCATCTTCGAAGAGTTCAAGGGCACGGGTAACATGGAGGTCCACTTGGATCGTTCGCTCGTCGATCGCCGTATCTTCCCCTCGATCAACATCGAGAAATCCGGCACCCGCCGCGAAGAACTCCTTTATCATCCGGACGAACAGGAACGCATCGTGGTCCTGCGTCGGGCACTCACCGGAGTATCCGCGGTCGAGGCGATGGAGCTGGTTCTCGGCAAGATGCGCAACACCGGCAGCAACATTGAGTTTCTGCTCAGCATGGCGGCCAAATAACCCCCCCCCCGCGAATACGTGGGTTTGCCTACCCGTCGAAAGGCCTCAATCTATTCCGACATGAAGTTGTTTTCCATGAACAGACACGCGCCGATCCTCTGGGTCGGCGTTGCGCTGTTTTCGATCTTGGTTTCGACCGGCTGCCGCGAAGGAATCGTCAGCTACGAGATTCCGAAGGAAGAACGCGTTGAAACACCGTCACCCGGTCCCGCAGGTCCAGCGATGGAAAGGCCGCCGATGCCGGGCATCCAGTTTGCCAAAGTGCCGGACGGCTGGAGTCGGGTCAAAGGCGGCGAGATGCGGGTCGCGACCTATTCCGTGCAAGGAAAAGCCGAGATGGCGGCGCTTCCCCTGCCGGCGATGGCGGGGATGACCGATGTGATGCTCGTCAACATGTGGCGAGAGCAGATCGGTCTCAAACCCGCCAATGACCAGGAACTTGCCGAAATGACCAAGCCGATCAAGGTCGGGGAGGTTGAAGCCAAGCTGTTTGATGTGAAGGCGGGCGACCGCCGCATCATGGTCGCCATGGCCGAGGTTGATAATTGGAAGTGGTTCTTCAAGTTCAACGGCGACGCCGAGACCATCGGTGACAATCAGGCCGGGTTTGAAACCATGCTCGCCAGCGCGACCTTTACGGCACCTCCGGAAATGCCTTCGGCTCCAGCTGCTGCTCCCGCACCTGGCCGACCGGGTTGGACGACTCCGGATCATTGGGAGGAACAAAGCGCCGGCATGATGCAGTTGGCGAAGTACGCGGCCTCAGGCGATGGTGGCGCCACTGAGATCACGGTCGTCCGCATGGGCGGGGCCGCCGGTGGCATTCCTCCGAACGTCAATCGTTGGCTCGGTCAGGTTGGTCTTAATTCTGTTACGGATGCCGAAGCCAATGCGATGGCCAAGCCGATCGAACTGCCAGCCGGCGAAGGGAAGATCGTTGAGGTCGTCGGTGACTCCAAGAGCATGATCGTCCTGCTCGTTTCCCAAGGTGGCAGCACCTGGTTCTACAAGTCCATGGGAGAGAACGCTGCCGTCGAACGCGAGAAGACCGCCCTCCTCGAATTTGTCAAATCCGTCCAATACAACTGAGCCAACGTGAAGATTCTCAAATTTCTCACCTCTCTGAAGCTGACCGTCATCTGTCTCTGCCTGAGCATGGTGGTGGTGTTCTTCGGCACGATGGCCCAGGACCCGCTGGGTCTTTACATCGCGCAGAATCGTTTCTTCCACAGTTTCTTCATCGACTCGACGGCGTTCATGGCCTCGATCCAGAAGACCATGCAGATGTTCGACATCTACGTGGAGAGACCGATCACCGGTGCCGACGTGGTCAGTGGGCGATGGGTTCCCGTGTTTCCTGGTGGTTATCTGCTCGGCACCGTTCTGCTCGTCAACCTGCTTGCGGCGCACGCCACGCGTTTCAAGTTCACTTGGAAGAAGTCCGGGATCTTCCTCACGCACATCGGCGTGGTG
>JBMYQZ010000379.1:0-5827 GCA_049601855.1 Limisphaerales bacterium
CAACCAGCGGCGGCGGAAGAACAGCATCGCCACCAAGCCGATCAGGCCCAGGCTGACCAAGGTGATGATCGCGGCCGACTCCATGAAATAAAGGTGACCGCTCCATTCGCTGAACAGTGCCCAGGTGCTGAAGCCGAAGGCCGTCGTGGAGCCGAGAGAGACCAGCGTGTCCATGTTGGAGGCCCGGCGTTTCAACCGGGCCCAGGCGCCGGCGTAGAAGCGTGCGCCGCAGTAGAATTGCACGACTCCCGCCAAGACGAAGGCGGCGTAGCGGAACCAGGCTTTCTCGCCGAGACCGAGCAGCCATTCGCCGGTCATGAGCGCGAGAGTGATGACCGCACCAATCATGACCGTGAGCCTCCATGAATGCTGCGAACTGAGCATCGGGTTCTCGCCGTCGGGTGCGCCGGCGCGGTAACCCGCTTCCCGAATGGCGGCGAGAATCTGTTGGGTGGCGTCCTCAGACTCAGCGGTGAAGGTCGCGGTGGACTCGCCGAGGGCGACGTGGATGTTGGCCACGCCGGGCACGGTCTGGATCGCCTCCGTGACCTTGTGTGCGCAGGCCGGGCAGGTCATGCCGGTGATTTCGAGGACCTTGGTGGTGCGGTCAGTTTGCATGTGGCAAGGAAACCGTCGGCAGACTAAGCGGTGTGACCGGAGATTACCAAACCTGAATCTGTGCCACTGAGATTGATTGGAATTTGCCGGCCGTTCCGCGAAGGTCGGATCAGGTATGTTACAAAATTTGCAAATGGCAACGTCAGCGAGATGAACGAGGACGTTCTTGAACTGGCCACCCGGATCGTTCGCCAGGCGAACCTCGCGAAGGTTCCGGCGGATGAGGAATTACGGACATTCTTCCGCAAACATCCGCCGGTGGCCCGCCGCTACGGACGGGAACTGAGTCAGGTCGTCTTTCGCTTCTACCGGTGGTCGCGCTTCGCCAATCCAAAGGACTCGCTGCCGGCCAAGGTGCGCTTTGCGAATCTGCGTGCCGAGGAGTTTGCCTGCAACCCCAGCTCATTCTCCCTGCGCGCGCTCCAGCTCGCCATTCCCAAGTGGCTCGATAAGGAAATGGACACGCCGTACGATTGGCTTTCGGCCATTCAGAGCGAACCGGTGCTGTGGATCCGCACACGAATCGGATCGGCAGACAAGGTGCGTGATGAGCTGGAGATTTCGGCGGACGCCGTCGGTCCCTATCCCGAGGCGATGAGGTATGGCGGGTCGGAAGATTTGTATCGGCATCCGCTGTTCAAGTCGGGCGAGTTGCAGATTCAGGATATTGCCTCCCAACTGGTCGGCCACCTGTGTGCGCCGCAGCCGAAGGAAACCTGGTGGGACGCCTGCGCGGGGGAAGGTGGCAAGACCCTGCACCTTTCGAACCTCATGGACAACAAAGGCCTGATCTGGTCGACCGATCGTTCCAAGCGCCGGATGAGCCTCTTGAAGAAACGCGCCGCCAGGGCCAAGGCGTTCAACGTCCGTTTGCGCGAATGGGATGGCGGCAGCAATCTGCCGACGAAGACCCAGTTCGACGGTGTGTTGATCGATGCTCCCTGCAGCGGCGTCGGAACCTGGCAACGCAATCCGCATGCGCGTTGGAGCACGACCATGTCGGATGTGAAGGAACTCGCCGAGGTGCAGTTGCGCCTGCTGGTCAATGCGGCCCGCAGTGTGAAACGCGGAGGCAAGCTGATCTACTCGGTCTGCACGCTCACCGGGCGCGAGACGACCCAGGTCGTTGCCGAATTCTCGAAACGTTTTCCGGAGTTTGAGCCCTTGGACCTGGGTTATGAGGGCATGGCCGGCGAGCGATCACCCGAAATTGCCATCTGGCCTCAGGACGAAGGCGGGAACGGGATGTTCGTGGCAGGCTGGAAACGTAAAGAACAAGCCTGACGAGCTTCAGCGTCGCTCGAGTTGTTGCAACAGCGAGGCTGATGCTTGAAAGAGTTGCTGGTCGCGCTCGGTTTCGGCGATGGCCAAGGCGCGGCGCAGATGGCCTTCGGCGCGGACACCATCATTGAGCGTGGCGGCGAATGAGCCGGCATTGTAGGCGAGGTAGCCGGAATCTGGATTCTGCTGCAACGACGCTTCGAGCAAGGCGAGACCTTCCTTCACCCGACCGGCTTCGGAATTCATCTGCGCCAACTCGATCACGGCCTGGATCGCGGCGGGATCCTCCCGGATCAGTTCCTCCAGAACGCGCGCGGCTTCGTCGCGTTCGCCGGTCACCTTCAGCGAACTCGCCAATCCGAATTTCGCTGACGCCAAACCCGGTTCGATTTCAAGCGCGCGGCGAAAGTTCACAATGGCTCCCGCGTGATCCTTTCCGGGATCGGCCAGCAGATGACCGAGGTTCTGAAGTGCTTTTGCGTGTATCGGGTTCTGCTCCAGGCATCGAAGGTAGTTCGCCCCAGCTTCCTGAAACCGACCCGTCTCTGCTTGCGCAAGAGCCAGGTTGTAGAAGGACTCGGCATTGCCCGGAAAGAGACGGGCCACCTCGGTGAACAGCGGCAATGCCTTGTTCCATTCCCCGCTACGGGAGTAGTCGTTGGCGAGATTGTTCATCGCCAGCCAGTTGTCCTCCGTGACGCTGATAGCGTGGCTGAAGGCTGAGCGGGTGTTCTGCCAGGTGCGAACCTGAGACCGCGTTGTGATCGTTAACAGAATTAGAGCCAGACCCACAATCGCAGCGCCATGCAGGCGTTCGCCGGGTTTGGTTCCGAGGATCCACACCATTGCTGCGAGATAAATCCCCAGGGCCGGCATGTAGGTGTAGCGGTCTGCCATCGACTGGCTGCCAACCTGGATGATGCCGATGATCGGGAGCATCGATCCGATGAACCAAGCCCAGCCGACGAACAGGAACGGCCGCCGGCGAAGCTGCTGTATCGCGAATACCGAAATGCCCACCAACAACGCCAAACACCCGGCGATGGCCGCGGCCGGCCAGCCGTCTGGTGGGTACGGATAAAAAACGGCGAGGTCATTCGGCAGCACCAGTTTCTTCAGGTAGCGACCATAACCGACCACACTGTTCCCCAGTCGATCCAGGATGGAGACATGTTCGGAAATCGTCATGGCGTTGGCTTCTTTCTGCGCCACCACCGTCCACTCACAAATCACGAACGTCACCACGAAGAATAACGCCTTCTCGCGAACCAGGCCCGTCAGATGCGAGGCGAACGCCAGCGTCTTTTCCTTGTGCCAAAGCTGTCCGACATCGAGGCGATTCAAGGGCCAGATGTCCAAAAGCAACAACTGAAACGGAAGCGTAATGATCATCGGCTTGCACATCACTCCGCCGACGTAGGCCGCCCCGGCGAAGATCAACAACCGCGTCCGATCCGTCTGCGCGTAGCGCACGTACAACATGAGCGTCGTGATCCAGAACAATCCGCAAAGCACATCCTTCCGCTCCGCAATCCAAGCCACACTCTCCACGTGAATCGGATGCCACCCAAACAAGGCCGCGACAAAGAACGCCAGGACGCGATGGCCGAACAACATCATCACCAACGCAAACACCAACACCACGTTCACCGCGTGAATCAACACGCTCGTCAAGTGATGCCTCCCTGCGTTCAAACCGAAAATCTCCACATCCAGCTGATGCGAAAGCCAAGACAACGGCCGCCAATAGTCGATCTCCGCCGAGGTGAACGCCCACTTCACGTTCGCCGCCGTCAGGCCAGTGTTCACGTGGGGGTTGAACTCAACGAAGCGTCCGTCATCCAAGGTGATGAACTCGTAGGAATGAACCGGCCAATAGATAAACAAGGTCACCACGAACAAGACGCACGCCGCACCGAGGTTCGCGGCGAGCGGCTTGGGGGCTGATGGCGGCGGCTCACTCATGAAGCGACCGGATCGTAAGGTAAGCGTCCGGGCAGCGCCGCCCTAATCACTTCTGACCAGGCGTGTTGCGCTTGGGTTTGTGGACGCTGTATTCGCCTTTGGATTCCTTCTTCAATACGGTGAACCCGGCGTTGTTGGCGTCGCTGATACTGACGGGTTTGACGACCTTGGGGGTATTGAAGACGGACAGGAGTTTGCGGACGGGTTTCTTGCAGGCGGGGCAATTCTTGAGGGGATCGGCGGTGATGGGGCGACGGAGGGTGAAATTGCCGCCGCAGACGGCGCAGTCGCCTTCACAGAGTTCGTATTCGTAGAGCGGCATGTTATTCTTCCTAATCGGCGATGCAGTCTTCGAAGCCTGCGCGAATACCGGCTTCGTCCAGTTCCTTACCAATGAAGACGAAGGTCGTTTCGCGTTTTTCGTCGGTATTCCAGAACCGTTCGGAATTGCAGTCCCACATCATCTGGACGCTCTGGAAAATGATTCGTTTGCCCTGGCCTTTCACGTACAGGATGCCTTTGGCACGATAGAGCGTGTCGCTGTGCTTGCCCAAGACCTCGCTCAGCCATTTCTGAACCTTCTCCAGATCGAGTGGGCGTTCATCCCGGATGCAGAATGAACTGATGGCATCGTCGTGGCGGCCGTGGTCGTGTTCGCCGGGTCCGTGGGAATGGGAATGCGCGTGGTCGTGATCGTGGGATTCGTCGTCGCAGTGTTCGTCGTGGCAATCGTCGGCGTGGGAATGGGCATGAGGTTCCTCTTGGACTTCGAGGGGCGCGGTAAGGTCGCGGGCACCCAGACCGAGCAGTTGGCCGACATCGACCTGGGAGCGTTCGGTGCGATGGAGTTTGGCCAGCTTGTTCATCTTGCGAATGCGAGACTCGATGCGATCGAGTTCCGCTTCCTCGACAAGGTCGGATTTGTTCAGCAGCAGGATATCGGCGAAAGCGATCTGGGGCTGGGCTTCGGGAGCTTTATCCAAGACGGATTCGACGTGCTTGGCGTCGACGACGGTGACGATTGAGTCGAGCTTCACGTGGTCGGCCAGATCCTTGTGGGCGAAAGTGAAGGCGATCGGACTGGGATCGGCGAGCCCGGTGGTTTCAACCAAGAGATAGTCGAAGCGTTTCCCCTTGCGAATGAGATCGGTGACACTCTTGATCAAATCTTCCCGGATTTGGCAGCAGAGGCAACCGTTGTCGAGTTCCATGATTTCTTCGTCGGCGCCGACGACGAGTTGGTTGTCGATGCCGATCTCGCCGAATTCATTCACAATGATGGCGCAACGATAGCCGTGGTCCTGCGTGAGGAGGTGGTTCAACAGCGTCGTTTTGCCGGCTCCGAGGAAGCCAGTGAGAATCGTCGCAGGAATCGGTTCTTTCTCTTTCTTCATTCGCGGGGAGGAAAGCTAGTTCTGGGGGCGCAGTTGGGCAAGGTTGCAGTGTGTGGTAATCAGTGATCGGTTGGCACTGACCACTCATCGACGATTACTGTTCACTCAACCGTTGTCCCGACGTTCCAACGACTGGCTGATCATGCTGGTTTCGCCGGGGCGGGTGGAGATGAGGCGCCGGATGGCGGCGATGCCGACGAGCAGGGTAAGAATGCCGCCGGCGAGGAAGAGCCAAGCGGTCATGTTCTGCCGGTTGGGGCCGAGCGGGGTGGCGCCGTTGTTGGCCTCGTTGGCGACTGTCGTGGGGGTGGGTGGTGGTGTGGCGGCCGCGGAGTTTGTTTCCGCCAGGGCGGCGTTCGGAGTGTTGGGAGTGGGAGTTTCAGCGACAATAGTGCTAGTGACGGCCGGTGTGAGGATGGTCTTCACGACGGCCGGAGCCGGTTCCGTTTTCTTTTCTTCGACGATGGGCGCCGGAGTCGGGGTTGCCTTCTCGGTCGCGAAGGATGGTCGCGGGGCGTTCACAAACTGGGTGATCACCTGGATGACTACTTCCGGTTCGGGGCTGGCCA
>JBMYQZ010000380.1:0-5824 GCA_049601855.1 Limisphaerales bacterium
ATTGACTTGAGCAATCATCGAGCCTCGGGCACCTGGGATACTCACGGGGACAAGTTCCCTCCTTACGGCGGAATCGTGAGCGGGCTGAAACCGCTCCTGCCCGTCTTCGATCATCTCGTCACGACCTTGGTGGATGATCTTGATCAACGCGGCATGTTGGACGATGTGCTGGTGATTGCGATGGGTGAGTTTGGGCGTTCACCGATCATGGGCACGCAGGGCAGCCCGGACGGGCGCAACCACTGGCCGCGGGTGATGTCCATGACGATGGCCGGCGGTGGTTTCCACCATGGACAAGTGATCGGATCCACGGAACCGGATGGTGGTGAGATCAAGGAACGGCCGGTTACACCCGGCGACTTGGCCGCCACGATTTATCATCACATGGGCGTGCCTTTGGACGCGACCTACCCCGATACGCAAGGACGGCCGCACCCCATTGTGGAGAACGGCCGTCCGATTGAAGAACTTGTGTGATTGGGGACCTACGCGTGGACGAGGTCCGTGGCGTCGAGGATCACCATTTCCCCGTCGACCTTCTTGAACATCTGCGTGGAGAAGTCCGGGTTGGCGGCACGGATGCAGTTGGGGCAGATTCCGTGGCTGAGAGAGGAATCTTCAAGGTTGATTTCAATCTTGTCCGCATCGACCCAGTTGCCTTTCTCGAGGCAAACGCGGTCGCATTTTCGGCAAGTGTGTACCAGGTCGTATTGCTCGATCGTCAGGGTTGTATTCAATTCGTTCATTTTAACGGAGCTGGGGACGGGATTTATGCCGCAAGATACATGCCTTTGTCGGATCTGCATATTGGGTGGGAACCCTACGAGTCAACACGCTGCGTTGCTGCGTAGAAATACGGATCCCCTTTAGATTAACGACAGGCGTTTTCCGCGATTGCTAAAGCCATGGTGGTAAAATAGCCTCCCGTGCGATGAAATCCGTGCCGCTCGTTGCCTTGGCGACCCTGCTTCTATCTTGCGAATTGTCGGCGCAATTGCCGGTCGGGCTGAAAAACACCCAAGCGCCTCCTGCGCGTCCTCCCAGCCCGGAAGCCGCCCTCAAGCTGGTCACCGTTCCCGAGGGGTTTCGGGTCTCGTTGTTCGCCGGAGAGCCGGATGTCGCCCAGCCAATCGCGATTGAGTACGACGACTGTGGTCGCCTATGGGTGGCCGAGAGTTTCTCCTATATTGAGTGGAAGCGAAAAGGGCAGGACCGCATCTCCATCTTCACCGATCGCGACAACGACGGTCGCTTTGATGAGCGAAAGACGTTCTGGGCGAAGGCCAATCACTTGAGCGGGATTCAGATCGGCTACGGCGGTGTGTGGGTTTGCGATGCGCCGCAATTGCTCTTCATCCCCGATGCCAATCGCGATGACGTACCCGACGGACCGCCGCAAGTCGTTCTTGATGGCTGGGCCGAGAATGCAGAACACAATTTCTTCAACGGATTAAAATGGGGGCCCGACGGTTGGCTCTACGGTCGGCACGGAATCAAGAAGCCCTCGCGGGTCGGCAAACCGGGAACGCCGGATGACGAACGCGTGGAGCTGAGCTGTTCGATCTGGCGCTATCATCCGATTCGCAAGGAGTTTGAAGTCGTGGCCGATGGCACGATCAATCCTTGGGGATTGGATTGGAATGCCGACGGACAGCCGTTCATCACCACGAGCGTTGTCGATCACCTCTGGCATCTCGTGCCGGGTGCGCGTTTTACCCGTTGGGAGAATCGACGCGAGGGACATCCGAATCCCTATACCTATGAGTTGATGCAGCCGAGCTCCGATCATCGTCACTGGCTGGGTGGCGAGAAGGAGCGGCGCCAATTGGGCCACGACGAGCAGGGTGGGGGGCACTCCCACTGCGGACTGATGATTTACCAAGCCAAACAATGGCCGCAGCAGTATCGCGGCCGCGCATTCTTCAACAACGTCCATGGACATCGTGTGAACATGGATCATCTGAAGCGTAAGGGCTCGGGCTATGTCGCCACGCATGGGGAAGATTTCCTGCGTGGCAACAGTGCCTGGTTTCGCGGGGTCTCGATCATCCAATCGCCGGACGGTGGCGCAATGCTCGCTGAGTGGACGGATCTCGGAGAATGCCACGATCGCGATGGCATCCATCGAACCAGTGGGCGTCTGTTCAAGATTGATCATCGCGACTCTACGTCCGTCCTGAACTTTGATTTGCAGAAGCGAGATGATGGGGAACTCGTGGCCATGCTGTGGCATGACAACGTCTGGTGGTCGCGCCATGCGCTGAGAATTCTGCAGGAGCGCATCGCAGCGGGTCGCAAGCTGCCGGAGAAGGAAATTCAACGAATCATCTCACGGGCGCCGCGTTCTGTCGTGGCCGTCCAGGCTTTGGCATCCACTCGACCTAAGCTCTTGCGGGGTGTGTTTGATCACGCGGAGGACGAGGCGATTCGCGCACAAGTGATACATCTGCTCGCCCATCGAGGACCGCCGGATACAGGTCTCCCAACTTGGTTGTCGCAAGAGGTGGCGGGCGAATCCTCGGGCTTGGTTCAGATCCACATGGCTTCCGCTTTGCAGCGGGTTGAACCGGATGATCGCTGGGGATTGGCGGAAGCGCTTTTGCAATTGCCGAAGACGGATCGCAATCTGGCCCTGATGATCTGGTATGGATTCGAACCGCTCTTGGCCAAGGAACCGACTCGGGCCCTGAAGCTGGCTGTCCGTTCGAAGATCCCGCTGATTAGGCAATTCACGGCTCGTCGCATCGCGGATGCGCGAGCCGGGCGCTAGTGCGACATGACGTAGGTGATCACGTTGATCGCGAGGGCGTAAGAATTGACGGAGAACTTGTCAAAGAAGTCCTTACCTTCGCCTTCCCGTTCCCAGCCATCGGCGATGTCGGTGTTGTGCGTGGCGATGGCCCGTAGGCGGCCGTGTTCGTCAAACAGTCCCTTGAAGTGGACATGTTTCATATCTTCTTCGCCACCGTTCGGTTCGCGATGAAGCCAGTGAGGATCCCAGTGCGAACCGGTTCGAACGTAGAATCCGCGCGCCGGTACTTGGGGACAGGACGCCAATGGATACACCGCTTTCAGGATGGAATGATTGGTGGGGATGTTCGTCCACTTCCATTCCGACGCAAACTGCGCGGTGATCTGTTCCCAGTTGTTCCACTCGGCCTGGCCCCAGAAATCGTCAACCCAAAGGAAGCCGCCGGTATCCAAATACTTTCGCAGGGCGACCAATTCGGGATCGGACAAGGTCATCCAGCCTACGTCGCTCATGTAGATGAACGGGTGAGTGAAGAGAGATTCATCAGTGAGACGAATAACCAATGGCTCGGGGTTGACCTTGAGGGCGGTCAATTCCGCCAGGCGGATCATCAGGTTCTTGCCAGCTCGCGGATAGTCGGTTTCCCAGCGTTGCCAGATGCGACCTTCGAAGAAGTACCAGGCCTCGTTGCGACCGCCAATGCTGTCGTATTTGATACGGACCCAGTTGAAGACGTCGTTGGTCTGGACCGTGGGAGTCTTGGTCAACGAAGGCTGATCGCCGTCAGCCTGTGCGCGCGTTGTACAAAGCGCGAACAGTGCTGCCGCCAAGGCAACGGCTTGGTTGGCTGGGGTGACCCACCGCATCTGCGCCTAACATCGGGGCAGTTGGCCCCAGTGGCAAGGCTGCGGATGCTACATGGTGTGCGCGAGATCGCAGTCGGGCTTGATGTTCCAGCGTTCCGCGACGCCACGTAGGTCGTCATTCAACTGCCACTGATCGGGCAGTTCCTCGCCGTCGTAGCTGGCATTGCCGCCCTTGAGATTCATACAGCCCTTGTTGTTGCCGATGTCAAAGATGGCCTTCACGTCCTCTTCCGGAAGTTCGAGCTCCGGCAGGGCGGCGAGGTCGTCGATCTTGTCTTCATACGACTTGGCGTTTTCGCCAGCTTCCTGGATGAAGGTGGGCACAACGGATTCCACCGCCGGTTGAGCAAGGGTCCAGAGGCAAGAAAGGTGCAACATGGAGATTCCGTGTTTCTCGGCGATGGGCCGCATCTTCTCGAGTTTCTCGTTGCCCTGTTCCACCCAGCCTTCCGGACGGTAAACCCGATGATCACCTTCGCGGAACTGATGTCCCGGCTTGAGGTCGTCGTGGAAGATGCCGCCGAAGTCGACGACCCGGGCGATGAGCTTGATGTCTTCCTTCACCGCGGCCGGTTCCAACAGGTCGCTGGGCCAAGGTTCGAAGGGGCTTTGAATCACCATCCCCCAGTCGATCAGGGAACCAAAGCGTTCGAAGCAGTTGATGATGTCGAGCGTGAAGCCGTTTGCCGGTCCGGGCGCGACCCCGATGAACTCCGTCAACTTGGTTTCACGCAGGTTTTCCATCGCTTTCCAAACCGTGTCATCGCTGTAGCCGCGGATGTCGGGATTGTGGAGGAGGACGCCGTCGAAGTGGTCCACCTTGATTCGCTCCAGCGCCTTCTCGGTGGCCATGCGCATGTAGCTGTCGTATTGGCTGGGAGGACGCAGCTCCGGGTGGGTGAAGCGGGCATAGCCACGGGCACCGGCGCGTTTGCCTTCGTAAATGTCATGACCCAGCAGGGCAACGAGGCAGTAGCTGTCGCGCGGGATGCCTTCCAGGGCGCGGCCCAGCATGATGTCGGCATCACCCTTGCCGTAAACGTCCGAGGTTACGAACGTGCGAATACCCTTGTCGTAGGCGTGGCGAATGGAAGCCAGGTAACGCTCCTCGCTGATGGCTTCGCCAAAGTGCATGTATCGTCCGCCACTCCAAGTTCCGTAAATCGTTCTCGTAGGTTCCATATTTGTCTGCGGGAAATCTGTCGAGCCTGCCCGGCGAAATCAAGCAAACGCGGAAATCAGTCCGTAAATGAACAAGATAAGGGCAATTTTGAATTTACCCCGTTGCTGATATCGTCTGCCTAACGATGTTTCCCCGTTTGATCAGATTCGCCGTCCTCCCGCTGCTGAGTGCTTCGTTGCTCGCCGGGGAAGAATCGGCTGTGGATTGGGGCAAGGCGCGGAAGTTCTGGTCTTTTCAATCGCCGACCGCAGGGACGTTGCCGACGGTCGAAAGAGCAGATTGGCCGCAAACCCGAGTCGACCATTTCGTGCTGGCTGAGTTGGAGCAGCGTGAATTGACGCCGTCGGCGCGCGCGACCAAGCGGCATTTGATCCGTCGCCTGTTTTTCGATTTGAATGGGCTGCCGCCCGCGTCGCCGGAGATGGAGGACTTCCTCAAGCAGGACGTGGAACAAGTTGTCGAGAGCCTGCTTGGCCGCCGGGCCTTCGGTGAACGTCTGGCCAGCCTGTGGTTGAATCTCAGCCGCTACGCTGAAGATCAAGCGCATCAGGTTGGCAGCAATACCACGTTGGCCTATCCGAATGCCTATCGCTATCGCGCGTGGGTGATCGAGGCTTTCAATTCCGATCTTCCTTACGACGAGTTCATCCGGAAGCAGCTGGCGGTCGATCTGCTTGAACCCGACAACAAGCAGGATCTCGCCGCGCTTGGTTACATGGGATTGGGGCACAAGTATTACTCACGCGGTCGACTGGAAGTTCAGGCGGAGGAATGGGCGGAGAAGGTCGACACGGTTTCGCGTTCCCTGCTGGGACTTACGGTGGCCTGCGCCCAATGCCACGATCACAAGTATGATCCCATTACGATGAAGGATTACTACGGCCTCGCCGGTGTCTTCGCTTCGATCAAGATGGTTAACAAGTCGGCGGACGGAGTTTACGAGAAGAAGGGAGCCAAGGCTGACAAGATGCACCAGGACACCTTGCATCTGATCGAGGACAATGAGGCGGCCACTGATCTGAA
>JBMYQZ010000381.1:0-5813 GCA_049601855.1 Limisphaerales bacterium
TTTCGCGGATGTCGTCCTCGGGTTCGATGAGGCCGCGTTTGAAGAAGTGTTTCCAATAGCGATTGACCAGGGACTTGGCAAAGAAGGGGTTGTCCGGATTGGCCATCCAATCGGCGAGTTGCAGTCGCGGATCATCATCCGGAGCAATGTCCGGGATCTTCGTGCCGAGGGCGGCCGGGCGAAGTGCCAGGCCGGACTTCACATTCTTCGCCTGCGCGATGCCGCGTTTGTGATAGATCATGTCCTCGCCTTGTATGCCGGTGGGTTTGCGGCCGATCTGGCTGAAGAAGGCGGTGAAGCTGTAGTAGTCGTCCTGGCTCCAGCGTTCGAAAGGATGGTGATGACACTGGGCACACTGCATGCGGACGCCGAGGAACAGTTGGGCAACGTCCTCGATCTGGTTCTTGGGATCCTTGACGCGCTTGTACCAGGCGACCGGTGGGTTGCCGAGGATCGTGCCGGTGGCGGCCAAAAGTTCGCGCACCACCTGGTCGTAGGGCTTGTTGGCCAACAGGCCGTCGCGCATCCAGGAGAAGAAGGCGAAGTTTGCGGTGATATCGGCGGGGGAGTCGCGGCGATTCTTCAACAACGCCGTCCACTTGTTCGCGAAGTAATCGGCGTAGTCCGGGCTCTGCAACAGATCATCGATCAGCTGCTCGCGTTTGTCCTTGGACTTGTCGGCCAGAAACCTCTCGGTCTCCGCCAAGGTCGGCATGCGGCCGCCAATGTCGAGGGTTGCCCGGCGGAGGAAGGCGCCGTCATCGATCACGTCCGACGGCGGGATGCCGATGAGTTTCAGATTCTTGAAGACCAGTTCGTCGATGAAGTTCTTGGCAGGAGGGAGCTTGTCGACCTTGGCTCCGAGCGGGATGGCGACGTTGAACACGCCGGCCTGTCCGCCGTAACGAACCATGATGGCTACCTTGCCGGGCAGATCGGAAATCTTCACGAGCCCGGTCCCGTCGACATCCGCCATGGCACGATCGTTGGGTTCGAAGAGGGACAGGGCGGTCACGTCGCGTTTGCTCTTGTCCGAATAGTGCGCGGTCACCTTGAGTTGTTGGGTGGCGCCCTTCTTCAAAGTGCCGGTTCCAGGCGTGACCTCGATGGACGCGATGGTCGGATCCTTTTCACCCGCGAAGGGCAGCCCCTGGCTGATCCAATCACGAAGCACTTTGTAGTTGGCGGAGCCTTTCGGGAGCTTGTTACCGCCCCCATGCGGAACCGAACTGGAAGCCTTCATCAGCAACAAGCTCTGATCTGGGGCCGCCGGATTGATGCGCCGACTGCGGGCTTCCTTGACGAGGTGTTCGTAATCATCCTGCGACTCGAATCCGAGCAGCGAGAGTTCAAATCCGTTCTGTCCCTGACCGGCCTTCGCGTGGCATTCGCCGGAATTGCAGCCCGCCTTCGTCAGCACGGGAACAACATCGTTCACGAAGTTGATGGGCTGATCCCCGGCCACACACATCATCGCGCTCGCAACGAACACTGCGAGCATGGTGGTGCGAAAATGTAGGCGCTTGGGCATTCGGTAATTCTGAAACAGGCACAAAACCATCTCAATAACGGATTTTCCGACGAAAACGCCACGGTTTCATTCACGAATAGGCAGGACAATTATGGTTGAATCCTCACGCCTTGACCCCGTCGGATTTGGCATGAAGAAATCCATCGTCTTCGCATTGTTGTTCTCCCTCGCGGCCATTTCACCCGCGCTCGCCGAAACCACCGTCAAGCTCAACGGCGTTCACCTCTGCTGCGGCGGTTGCGTGAAAGGAATTGAAAAGGCGGTCAGCAAGCTCGATGGCACGTCGGTCGAGTGCGATCGCCAGGCCGGCACGGTCGTCGTGAAAGCCGGTGATGACGCCGCCGCCAAGAAGGCGCTCGCAGCCATCGGTCGCGCCGGTTACTACGGCACGTCGGAGAACGCCAAGCTGAAGATTCCCGGTCGCAAAGCCAAGGACACCAAGGTGACCGACCAGAGAGTGGGCGGCGTGCATCTCTGTTGCGGCTCCTGCGTCAAGGCGGTTGATCGCGTGGTTGCCAAGCTCGACGGCGCCTCGGGTCACGACGCCAAGAAAGGTGCCAAGACCTTCACCGTGAAGGGCAACTACAGCCTGGCCGCTTTGCAGGCAGCTTTTCAGGCCGAGGGATTGAACGGCCGCGCGGTTCGTGAAAAAGGCAAAGGCAAGAAGAAGTCAAAGAAGTAACCGCCTCGGCCAGAACTTTGAAGAGCCCCGTCAGCTTGGCGGGGCTTTTCTTTTGGACCTCGAAAAACGTAAGTCTATGCTCGCCGGAATGTTGGATCGAAGACAGATGTTGGCGGGCACGGCGACGGGTGTCGCATCAATGTCTTTGGTTGGATCGGTCGGGGCAGTCGGAGCAAATCCAATTGTAGTGGATACGAATGTCAGTCTGTTCCAGTGGCCATTCCGGCGGCTGCCTCTGGATGAGACTTCGAAACTGCTCGCGACCTTGGAGACTCTCGGCGTGCAACAGGCTTGGGCGGGAAGCTTTGAGGCGATCCTGCATCGTGATGTTGGGGGCGTGAACCAACGGCTCGTAGCCGAGTGCAATGGAGCCAAACAGTTACGCCCGGTCGGGGCGGTGAATCCGACGCTGCCGGATTGGGAGGAGGATGTGCGGCGGTGTCACGAGGAATTCAAGATGCCCGCGATCCGGGTGCATCCCAACTACCACGGGTACCCGCTGGAAGATCCGCGCTTTGAACGCCTGGTCGCGTTGTGTGCGAAACGACGCTTGTTGATCCAACTGACGGCGGCAATGGAGGATGAACGTACACATCATCCACTTCTCCATCTGAACGACGTGGATCTCACGCCGCTGCCAGCAATCTGCCGACGCCATCCGCAAGCGCGCGTCCAGATTCTCAACCTGCGTGCGAGGGGGGCGACACTTGCGCGACTGGCTGAGGCCCCGGGTATCCTATTCGATACCTCGCGTATGGAAGATACGCACGGTGTGAAGCGCCTGTTGCAACATGTTCCGGTGAAACGCGTGATGTATGGCTCGCAGGCACCGTTCCTGATTCCGCAGGCGGCGATGATCCGGTTGCATGAATCCGCCTTGCCGGATGAACAGATGCGAGCCCTTTTGCGCAACAACGCCGAAGCGTTTTGAATCATGTCTGTTCCCGGTCTGCCATCTCCCCAGCAACTGAACGATTACGAAATCTGGGATTCCTATTTCACTCCGGCGTTCTCTGCCACGCGCTTCGATGGCGATCGGGTTTCGGCGGAGATCGAACGTACCTTGCCGACGCTGACGATGGGAGGGATCAAGCGCGCTTGTATTTTTCCACACGTCGAGACGGCGAAACCGAACGAAGTTCTCAAGCCGTTCAAACGTTGGCCCAAGCTGCTCCTCGGCATGATCGTTTTGAACACGAGTGACGTGAAAGGCTCGCTGGAAGCCTTGGATCGCTGGGTGGGTGACGGGCCGATGCTTGGGGTTTACTTTCCGAGTGGACCAAGGAAAGAACAGTGCTGCGCGCATCCGAACTTTCATCCCTTGGTCGAACGCATCGCCGAACTCAAGGGTGTGATCATGCAACACACCTGGTTCATCACGGGAGGCAAACGCTACGGCGGACAATCGACTCCCGCCGAAATGGCGTCCCTTGCAGCGCGTTACCCGGAGATGAAATTCATCTGCGCCCACGCCGGCGGTGAATGGGAAAAAGGAATTCGTGCCGTGCGTTCTCAAGCGAACGTGCTTGTGGAGACGTCGGGATTCGATGCCACCGCCGGATTCATTGAGATGGCCGCCCGCGAACTGGGCGCCGAGAGGATCGTGTTCGGCAGTCATCTGCCCTCGCGGTCGTTGGGAACCGAATTGGGCAAGATCGTTGCGGCCGAGGTGGAGGCAAAGGCGAAGCATTTGATGTTGGGGGAGAATTACCGCCGCCTGTTGGCACCCATCGCGGGCCGGAAAGGCCTCCCGTGGAGGTAGGCCCAGCGGCAGCACGTCAAGGAGCTAGGGGAGGGGAACCCCGAGAGGAAACGTACCACCGCTGAGCATGCAACCCGTCGGTCCGGTTATCCTCCGATGGCTCCGTGATCCTCGGCCAGAAGTGGCCGGCGCCGGCCGGAGTGCAATTACCCCACAAGCGGAAAAAACAGGTCGGATCTTCACATGAGAACTTCCCGAGGCCATTCGTGTTTCTACGTATGCGCGCTTCCGAAGGTGGGACACATCCGGTGAGAATGCCCAGGAAGCCATTTTCCGTTGTTTTTAATAAGCCATTGGCTGAATCCGTCAGAGAATCGTAAACTGCCATGATACATGAGATTCCTCGTCATTATGGCCTACATGCTGGGCGTCTCGGCGAAGGCTGTGGAGTTCAACAAGGACATCCGTCCGCTCCTCTCGGACAACTGCTTCCAGTGTCACGGTCCCGATTCGGCCTCGCGCAAGGCCGGTCTGCGGCTCGATCGGGAAGCGGATATCAAGGCTGATCGCGACGGCGAACGGGTGGTCGCGCCCGGTAATCCGGACGAAAGCCTGTTGATCCGGCGGATCACCACCAAGGACCCCGACGAGATCATGCCGCCGCCGGAAATACACAAGACGATTTCGTCGGCGCAGGTGAAACTCTTGCGGCAATGGATTTCCGATGGTGCTCACTGGCAGGCGCACTGGGCGTTCATTGCACCGCAGAAACCGCCGGTGCCAGCCGATGGCTCCGGTTGGGCCGTGAACGAAATCGATCGCTTAATCCTGAACCGTCTCGAACAGGAAGGCCTGCAACCATCTACGGAAGCGGATCGCGCCACCTTGTTGCGGCGACTGGCCTTTGATCTCAACGGACTTCCGCCGACACCGGCCGAGGTCAACGTCTTCTCCCGCGATCGCTCCACCTCCGCCTGGAACAAGCGGATCGCCGGTCTGCAAAAGTCTGGCCGCTACGGCGAACATCGCGCGCGTTAATGGCTCGACGCCGCGCGTTATGCCGACACGCACGGTCTCCATCTCGACAACTACCGCGAGATGTGGCCCTACCGCGACTGGGTGATCAAGGCGTTCAACGACAACAAGCGTTTTGACACATTCACCGTCGAACAACTCGCGGGTGACCTCCTGCCCGACACCAGCACCGAGCAATGGGTGGCCACCGGCTTCAATCGTTGCAACGTCACCACTTCCGAAGGAGGCGCGATCGCCGAGGAATTTCTCGTGCGCTACGCCGTCGACCGCGTGAACACGACGGGCACGGTCTGGATGGGGCTCACCGTCGGTTGTGCCCAATGCCACGACCACAAGTTCGATCCCATCAGTCAGCGCGAGTATTACCGGATGTTTGCCTATTTCAACAACACCACCCAAGGCGGCATGGATGGCAACCGTCCGGACACGCCTCCGATCTTTCGGGTCTATTCTGGAAACAAGCAACGAGACCAGGAGACCCGGCTTCGCGGACAACTCGCGAAGAACAAATCTGCCCTGGGCCAGATCGAGAAGGAGATCGACAAGAAGCGTGATACGCTGATCAAGGCGTTACCGGTGGACCACACGGCGACGTGGTTGGGCGAAAAACTTTTTGTGCAAAACGACGGCGGAGTCGCGAATACCTCATTGCCGATCGGACTGGGCAAACCGTTCTCGCTCGAGATCCGTCTGAAGATGCCGGAGGCGCGCGAGCGGATCGAGTTGCTGCGCCAGGTCGATGCTGAGGGTCGCGGTCTTCGGGTTTGGGCGGACAGCGTCAACGAAGGCGTTGAACTCGAACTGATCGGAGGACGTTCAATTTCAGTCCCGATCCCGAGTTCGAGGACAAGCTGTTGGAAGTG
>JBMYQZ010000382.1:0-5810 GCA_049601855.1 Limisphaerales bacterium
TGTTGACGTCGAACACCAGCGACTCGCTGAAATCCCGGATCGACGACCTGACCAAACTCGGCAAGATTGCCAAGGGCGAGGCCGCGCAATCCAGTTACGACACGCAGAAGCTGCGCAAGCTGCTCGACCTGCGCTCCGTTTTGAAACAACCCGATGGCCAATACACACCGGGCAAGATTCACAGCCGCCTCGATCTCGGCAAGGATGGCTGGCTCTATTTCTCCACCCATCGTGGTTCCACCAAGATCGCCTTCAAACCCGACGCCAAATACCGCGGCGACTGGATTCTTCGCCATCACCTCGCGTCCGGAAAAACCGAAATCGTCGCTCACGCGCCGTTGCCGATGCAATGCCTCCCCGCCAGCGTCACCGATCCGGAGCGGCTTATCTTCTACGCCGGCACGGCGGACGGGTTGAACGAAGATCCTCCCAAGTTTCTTGCCTATGATCTGCGGAAACGTTCCATTCTCTTCTCCCACGACCGCGGTCCCGCCCGGGCCATGATCTACGCTCGTTCAACCGGCCGCTTGTATTTCCACGATTCCAAGGAAGGGCCGAAGCATCTCGTCCGCTTTGATCCCGACGAACCAACCAAACTCACCCCCACCAAGGCCAAGGTCGGCTTGCGCGCTACCACGATGGAATTGCCCAATGGCAAGGTTTACACCGTTGATCGCGATCTGCTGTGGGAATTTGACCCTAACACTGAGACCGCCCGTGAACTCGGTCCCACTGCTGTTGCCTCCAAGGACTACATCACCTCGCTCGACGCTGACCTGAGGACCGGCCGCTATCTCTACTACATCCCTGGTGCCCACGGCGGTGCGGAAAATGACGGCTCACCGCTCGTGCAATACGATCTCAAGACCGACACCCGCAAGGTCATCTGCTTCCTCCACCCCTTCCTGCACCAGCGATACGGCTACACTGCGATGGGCAGCTACGCGGTGGCGGTTTCACCCGATGGCTCAAGAATTTTCGCCACTTGGAACGGCAACCGAGCCGGCCAGGAACCCAGACGAAATCGTCTACGCTTCGACACGGTCGCCATGACTGTGGTTGAGATTCCCGCGTCTGAGCGGCGTCCCTGACGTGATGTTCAGGTCCTTACGGCTTCAGGTCTTTGCGCCAGTGGCCGAAGCGGTTGACCTTGGGGAAGACTTTGCCTTCGGGTTTGGCATCGAGCGTGGAGATGCCTTCGGCGTAGAGGAGGTCGCCGCTGTAACCGTCATGAAAGCGAACCACTACCTGGGGTTCGTCGAAGGCGAGGTATTGGTAGCCGGGGCCGTCGTTGAGGCCGTGGCGGACAATGTTGTTGACGTTGACGACGGTGTAAACGCTGTGGCGTTGGCGGAGATAGTGGACGTTGTCGGGATTACCGCCGCACCACTTGATCTTCACCTTCCGGCCTTGGCTGTCGAACCAGCCCCCGAGCGGTGGCAAACCTGCCGTGCCGAGCGGATGGCCGGCGGAGTTCATCGGAGAGCAGAGGAATTCCCAGACGTTGTCGGTGATCTGGGCGGCGAAGGGATGATGAACGTCGCCGGTCAGGATGAGGACGGGTTTCTCGATTTTGTCCAAAGCGTTGAGCAGGATCTCGCGCTCATGAACGTAGCCGGCAAACCCGTCGCCCTTGGTCTTGGTGTCGGTGCCGCGGACATGGAAGGCCGAGTGAAAGATCACCCAGGGATCTCCGGAGACGACGAAGATGAAATCGGCCTTGGTCTTCTTCGCGGTGTTGAGGAACCAGTTCCGTTGCACTTCGCCAAGGATGAACTCCTTCGGATCGTGTGCCTTGTCCGGTCCTTTGAAACGGGAACGTTCGCTGCGAGTATCGAGAAAGATGAAGTGGCAATTTCCGATCACGCGGTCGAAGTAGCGATGCGTGCCGATGCTGTACGGCGACTTTGCCGTCGAACGGAAAGCGGGTGAAATCTGCACGCGGTTCTGATCCAGAATCTTCTCCACGCGATAGACGCCGGCGTTGAAGTTGCCGCGCTCCTTGCGGCTTGGTCTCGCCGCGCCTTTGTACCAGGGTCCGATGTGCAGCGTGCTGATTTGGCCGGTGGTGATCGTTGAGAAATCAGCATTCGGATCGTGGAGAATGTTGCCTCCTTTCTTCACGGCGGCTGATCCGAAGCGCACCGGTGCATGATGGGGCGCAATGTCGTTCGCCCAATTGGCGTAATACTCCCAGACCTGCATCGCCGGATCGCGCACGAGATAGTTTCCGTCGGTGCGGCCGACCCCGCCGGCTCCATCGATATTGTCGGTCATCTCGTGGTCGTTGAACATCGTGAACATCGGCACGTGACGGAGAAAGCGATTCAGGGAACGTCCGCGCTCGAGGTAGAGCTTGTAGTTGCTCTCCAAGCCCGTCTTGTCTCCGTTCAAAGTCTCTTCGTAGGTGTAGTCACCGTTGATGATGTGGAAGGAAAGTTTGTCCCGATGCTTCTTCCAGAGGGTGTTGAAGACGGGTGGATTCGCGTAGATGCCGTAGGTGTCCTTCGGCGATCGCTGGCGCTGGCATGATCCGATGGAGAAGGAGAAATTGAAGCGTCCGTCGGGATTGTATGGGTGCGCGAAGCTCGTTTTGTCCGGCAACGTCCGAAACGACGGCCATGGGTCTTCCACGGAAGCCCGGGTGTCCACGATCTCTCCCTTCAGCTTCACCGCGTAGAAGTAACGCGTGTTGGGTTTCAGCTTGTCCACCGTTACCCAACCCGTGAAATCCTGAGCGTTCTTCGTCACCCCCTTCGTCGAGGGCTTTCCGTCAAAAGGCAACCGTTCGCTCACAGCGATTTCGAAATTCATCACCTCCTGCGTTCGAATCCAAACGGTCACAGACCGTTCCGTGATCCTCCCGAGCACGGGGCCATGGGTAATGCCCAGGCTTTGATAGGGAACGACGTGATTCGCGACCGGATCGGGCCAGCTTTGCGCGGCGACGGAAACGCATGACAGCAGCAGCACGAGTAATTTCTGAAGCATGGGCCGACGCTAGCGGCCAATGGGTTTTTGTCCCAGCGAAAGCTTGTCCCGTGCGGGTGGCTTTCTCATCATGCGCGCTCATGAACGCCCGTCTTCTTCTCATCGCCGCCGTGCTCTCGTTGGCACACCTTGTTTCTGCCGCGCAGAGGCCGAACATCGTTTTCATTTTCTCGGACGATCACGCGTACCAGGCGATCAGTGCCTATGGTGGTAAATTGAAACTGAACCAGACGCCGAATATCGATCGACTGGCCAAGGAGGGGATGTTGTTCCGGCAGTGCTACGTGAACAACTCGATCTGCGGACCGATGCGGGCGGTGATTCAGACCGGGAAGTATTCGCACCTGAACGGGTTTGTTCGGAACGGGAACAAGTTCAACGGGCATCAGCAGACTTTCCCGAAGCTCCTGCAAAAGGCGGGTTACCAGACGGCGGTCGTCGGCAAGTGGCACTTGGGCGAACACATGGCGCCGCAGGGTTACAATTACTCGGAGGTGTTGATTGGTCAGGGGCCGTACTACAATCCGCCGATGTTGGTGGACAAGAACGGCGACGGGAAACATCAACGCGTGAAGCACACGGGCTACACGACGGAGATCATCAGCGATCTGACACTCAACTGGCTCAAGAACGAGCGCGATCCGAACAAGCCGTTCATGCTCATGACCCAGCACAAGGCACCGCATCGCAACTGGCAGCCGAGCCCGAAGTATTTGACCAAATGGGATGGGGAAGATTTGCCGGAGCCCGAGACCTTGTTCGAAGATTACTCGAAGCGATTGAAGGCGCACGCGAACCAGGAGATGCAGATCGATCGCGACCTCACTCGCTACGACCTGAAGCTTGATCCGCCGCGCGGCCTGACGAAGGAACAGCTCTCCACTTGGAATGCGGCTTATGGTCCGAAGAACAAGGCTTTCGAAGATGCCAAGCTGACGGGCAAGGATCTCGTGCGTTGGAAGTATCAGCGTTACATCAAGGACTACCTCCGCTGTATCCAGAGCGTGGATGACGCGGTCGGCGAGCTGCTGAACTATCTCGATGAGTCGGGTTTGGCGAAAAACACGATCGTGATCTATTGCTCCGATCAAGGCTTCTATCTCGGTGAACACGGCTGGTTCGACAAACGCTGGATCTACGAGGAATCACTGCGCACGCCGTTCCTCGTTCGTTGGCCCGGTGCGGTCAAGGCCGGCACGGAGAACAATGACATCGTGTCACCGCTGGATTTTGCCGAGACGTTTTGTGACGTCGCTGGAGTCCCTGTCCCGTCCGATATGCAGGGTCGCAGCCTTGTCCCGGTGTTGAAGGGGGAGACTCCGAAGGACTGGCGGAAGACCTTTTACTATCACTACTACGAATACCCCGGTTGGCACCTAGTGCGGCGCCACTACGGCGTGGCGGACGGGCGTTACAAGCTCGTGCACTTCTATGAGCAGAGCATCGACGAATGGGAACTCATCGACCTGAAGGCGGATCCGCTGGAGCAACGCAATTTTTACGGCCAGAAGAAATACGCCCGGGTTCAGTCGCGCCTGCACGGAGAACTCAAGCGTTTGCGAAAGCATTACCAGGTAACGGACGCGGATCCCGCGGCTTCGTTTGAAACCGGGGACACGCCGGATCGCTATCGTCAGCGCAAGTGATCGAAGCAGGTTGCCGATGAACTTTCCCGCGATGATCGAAGCCAAGCGTGATGGCGGTGCCCATACGCTGGACGAGATTTGTGGGATCGTGCGCGAGTATTGCGACGGCGGAATCCCGGACTACCAGATGTCCGCCTGGTTGATGGCCGTCTATTTCAAAGGATTGCAACCGGAGGAAACCCAGGCGCTCACCTTGGCAATGCGCGATTCGGGTACGGTCCTCAAGTGGCCGGACGACCAGCGGCCGCTCGTGGACAAGCATTCCACCGGCGGCGTGGGTGACAAGGTTTCGCTGGTGCTCGCACCTTTGCTCGCGAGCCTGGGTTTTCGCGTGCCGATGATCTCGGGACGGGGGCTGGGCATCACGGGTGGCACCCTTGACAAACTCGAGTCCATTCCCGGCTTCAACACGCAAATCGAACCGGATGCAATCGTCGATCAGGTGCAAGACATCGGCCTCGCGATCGTCGGTCAGACCGACACGATGGTGCCTGCGGACAAGCGCATCTACGCATTGCGAGATGTGACTGGGACAGTTCCTTCGATCCCGTTGATCACCGCCTCGATCCTCTCCAAGAAGCTGGCCGAGGGAATCAGTGCCCTGGTGATGGACGTCAAATTCGGTGCCGCCGCCTTCATGCAGACTCCTGCCGAAGCGGCGGACTTGGCGCGTGAGATTGTGGCGCTGGCGAAACGCTGCGACGTCAACACCACGGCCTTTCTCACCAACATGGATGTTCCCACTGGAATGGCGGCGGGCAATTGGCTCGAGGTGAAGGAATCCGTGCGCTGCCTCGATTGTTATGGGCCGGATGATCTGCAGGACCTCGCGGTTGATCTTGCGGCGAATCTCCTCGTCGAGACCGGGAAGTCCAACAGCCTGACGAAGGCCCGGCAAAAAGTGCTGGAGAAACTCGTCAGCGGGGAGCCGCGCAAGGCTTTCAACCAGATGGTGGAGGCACAAGGTGGCGATCTGGACGCGATGGAAGAGAAAATGGCGTTGGATTCCACCGCCCCGGTGGTGATGGATCTGGAAACGCCGGACGAAGGTTTTATCACGCACGCCGACGCCCGTATCATCGGTGAAGTCGTCCGTGATCTCGGCGGTGGTCGCGTGACCAAGGACAGCATCATCGATCATTCCGTTGGGCTCGATGAGATTGCCAAACCCGG
>JBMYQZ010000383.1:0-2794 GCA_049601855.1 Limisphaerales bacterium
GTAATGGGCTCGGACCAGGTCTTGCCTTCGTCCGTGCTCAGGCGGGCTTGGTTGCCGTAGGGTTTGCGACGGTGACCGTACGTCATCAGGAGACGACCGTCGCGGAGACGGGTAAGGAAGGACGGCAGCCCCCAGACACCGATGGTATGCGGCGTGGTCCAGGTCTTGCCGCCATCGGTGGATTCGCATTGCAAGGTTTCCCCGGCGTTGGGTTTGTTGTGATTGCGGATCTGGACGATGAGCTTGCCGCTCGGGGCCTCGACGGCGTGTAGTTCGTGGTAGTTCTTGTGATCATCGCCTTTGCGAGTGGGAATGTCGGCGAGCCAATTCCAGGACTGGCCGTCATCGGAGGAGATGCAGACGCCATTTTCCTTGTTGCCGGTCCAGAGTTTCTTGCCGGCATAAAACTGGCGCCCATCGCTGAGTTGAATCGGGCCATGGGGACTGTTGACGATGCTGGAGTAGCGTTCGGACCAGTTAATGCCGCCGTCGGTGGAACGGATCATCCATTGGCCGAGCTCATTCTTTCGTTCCTGTTCGCCGATGCGATTGTGGACGGACGACCAGAGATCACGGTGCTCCTGCGACCAGGCACCCTTGGAGCCCACCGGCTTGGCGAATTGCTTCTTCATCACATAGTCGACATAGGCGAGGGACGTGAAGGTGGTGATCAGCAGGCTGCCTTTCGCTGTTTCCAAAATGCCGGCGTCACGATCATCGATCGGTCCGTCGATCACGGTGCGGGGAAAGGTCCAAGTCTCGCCATCGTCATGCGAGCGTTGCAGGTCGACACGGCCAAAGGGGCAGACATGCGACTCACGGCCGCCGGAACAAACCACGAGCAATTCACCATTCGCGCGACGAGTCAGCGTCGGCCAGCCGTGGTAGATGTCAGGCAGGCGGCTGATGACCTTGATGTCCTTGATCTTCGCCTCGGGAGCAGCCTGGGCGTTGATGTGAAATCCGAAAGTTGCAGCAGCCGTAAGCGTTCCGGTTTTCTGCAGAAAGGAGCGACGTGAATTCATGGGGCGACCGTGCTGCGGGCGTGATCCCGGGTCAACCTTGATTCACGGGTTGATGGCCGACGCGATCCCGCCATACTGAGCGTCATTCCATGATGAAGATTCAGCTTATCGTATTCTGTCTCCTCGCCAACCATGCCCTCGCGGAGGTGATTCGCATTGAGATCAAGACCAGGGAACCGTTTGCAAACGGACATCGCTTCGGTCGCTCCGGTGCTTATGAGTCCATTGCCGGCCGGCTGTACTTCGAAGTGACTCCAGATGCCGCGGCCAATGCCCGTATCACCGATCTCAAACGGGCGCCGTGCAATGCTCGGGGCAAGGTGGAGTTTTGGGCTGATTTCTTTTTGATGAAGCCCGTGGATTCGACCAAGGGCAATGGGTGTCTGCTCTACGACGTTCACAATCGCGGCAACAAGCTCGCCTTGTGGACGTTCAACGAGGGCGAGCGAACGAACGAACCTTTGACGATGGAGCATGCGGGCAATGGGTTTCTCCTGAAGCGCGGTTATACGTTGTTGTGGACCGGGTGGAACGGCGATGTGATGGCGGACGGCACCGGACGGTTGTTGGCGGGGCTGCCGATCGCGAGAGGCGCGAACGGCAAGCCGATCACGGGTCGCAACCACGTGGAGATTTCGGTCGATGAAAAAGCCTTCAGCCGACCGTTCTTCTGGAGTCCCTGGGGAACGGCGGATGCCTATCCGTCCGTCTCGGTCAAAAATGTCGGAGCCAAACTGACGATGCGGCCGTCGCGAAACGAACCGGCCATCGTCGTCCCACGAAGCGACTGGGCATTCGCCCGATTCGAAGAAGGCAAAGCGATCCCAGATGCCACCAGCCTCTACGTGAAGGCGGGCTTTCGACCGGGCTGGCTGTACGATCTGGTCTACACCGCCCGCGATCCAAGAGTGTCCGGACTCGGATTGGCCGGCTTGCGCGAAGCGGTGTCCTTTTTCCGTTATGCGGACACCAAAACAAACCCGGTACGAGATGCCATCCGACAAGCGACGATCTTCGGTATTTCACAATCCGGCCGCCTGATTCACCACTTCATGTATGAAGGCCTGAATCTCGACGTCGACGATCGAATGATTTTCGACGGAGCCATTCTGCTTGTTCCCGGAGCGGGTAAGGGATTGTTCAACTACCGCTTCGCGATGGCGACCGTCTACGGGACCTATCGACGATCCAATCTTGCACCTTCTGATTTCTTTCCCTTCACACCCTTTCCACAGAACGATCCAGTGACCGGACAAACCGCCGATTCACTCGCAAGGCTGCGTGCCAAGGGCAAGGTGCCAAAGATGATGTTTGTCCAATCAGCCACGGAATACTGGTCGCGAGCCGCGTCGTTGTTGCATACCGATGTCGAGGGTAAACGCGATTTGGAACTCGCGCCAAACGTTCGGATCTATTCCATCGCCGGCGCGCAACACCTGGGCGGTGGAACGACGGACAAGGGAATTTGTCAGCATCCACGCAATCCACTGAAACACCGTGGACTGGTTCTGCGTGCACTCCTTGTGGCGATGGATCGTTGGGTGGCGGAGGGAAGTGAACCGCCTGCCAGTCGCTATCCGCGCATCGACAATGGCTCGCTCGTGGACATCCCATCCTTCAGGAAACAGTTTCCGGCGATTCCTGACGTGGGCGTGGTGCGTCACCGTTATGCGCCACTGCGACTGGATTTGGGACCGCGCTGGCATACGGAAGGCATCGCCACAATCGTGCCTCCTGGAACCGGCCCCGCATTCGTGACATTGGTCCCG
>JBMYQZ010000383.1:2804-5797 GCA_049601855.1 Limisphaerales bacterium
GACGGCAATGAGCTGGCGGGAATCCGCCTCCCGGATATCGAGGCGCCGCTTGGTACTTACATGGGCTGGAACCTCCGTGCTGACGAATACGGAGCCGGCGGCATGCTCGCCGGACTGCATGGATCTTTCATCAAATTGCCGAAGACCAAGGACGAACGCTTGCAAAGCAATGACCCGCGCCCATCCATCCGCGAACGCTTCCCAACCCGCGAGGCTTACCTGGCCAAGTTCACGGATGCCGTCCTTCGATTGGAGCAAGGCGGCTACCTCCTTCCCGAAGATGCAACGAAGCTGCTGCGCGAAGCCGCCGAGCGGGATCTGTGGTCTGAATAGCGTCTAACGGCATAGGGGCTGGCACTTTGACAACGCGTCCCGGTTAGCGGAATAGTCGCGGAGCAAACTGCGCGAGATACGCCCGCCAGATCGGCCAGGAATGCCCGCCTTCGGTGAGGTGGAATTCGTGGTCGATTTTCTGCTTCTGCAACAGCGCGCGGAACGCGTGGTTTTCTTCCAGGAGAAAGTCGCTCTTGCCAATCGAGATCCACAGGAGGTTGAGGTTCTTGTTCAGCTTCGCTGGATCGGCGAGCAGTATCTCGGGTGCTTGTTCTTTCGGCACGGCGGCACTGAAAGCGCCGATCCAGGCGAAATCCTGTGAATGCTCCAGGCCAATGGAGAGCGAGTGCAGGCCGCCCATGGAGAGACCGGCGATGGCACGATTACGGCGGCCGAATTTCACCCGATACTCCTTCTCCACCATCGGCAGAACCACCTCCATCAAATCGCGCCGTAGTTCTTCGACGTTGTTGATGGAACGACCATTGCCGTAGGAGTCGGGAATGGGATGACCATCGAGCATGACGACGATCATGGGGACGGCTTTGTCGGCGGCGATGAGGTGGTCGAGGATGAGGTTGGCCTTTCCGTAGGTCGTCCAGGTGGCGTAACTATCGCTGTGACCGTGTTGGAGGACGAGCAGGGGATATTTGTCCTTGCCGGTTTCGTATCCCGGGGGCGTGTAGATGCGGAGTTCTCGGGTGCGTTTGATCGGCGCGGAATGATAGATGTGTTGATGCACCGTGCCGTGAGGAATCGCGGGATCGAAGTCGAAGACATTGCCACCGGGAATGTGGAGGATGCTGGTCTTGGGCGATCGCATCGGCTTGAGGAAGCGATTGCCGGGGTCGAGCGTGCTCAAGCCGTCGACTTGGAAGTTGTAGCCGTAGAGACCCGGAGCGATCGGGCCAGTGGTGACCGTCCAGATATTATCCTCTCCTTTCACCAAGGGAATACGGCCCTTCTGAAATTCCCCGCCGACGTTGATTTTTTCGGCGTTGGCGGCTTTGATGCGAAACGTGACTGTGCGGTCCGCGTGGATTGTTGGAGAGACGACGGGAGGTGGACGTTTCTTACGTTTCTTCTTGGCGTCGGCCGCGGTAGTCGTGCAGACGCCGATGGCGAGGGCGGTGACAAAGAGAACGAATTTCTTCATGATCAGCGGACGAATTCGGAGTGATCGATCTGCTTGCCCTGCCAGACGGCAGTGCGGGTCTTGGGATCGTAGGTGAGGATGCGGGAGCGGCTGTTGGGCGCCGGTGGCACGTCGGGTTGCGGGAGCCACTTCTTATGATCGGCGATGACCTGGGCGTGTTTCTTGTCGCCGGCAAGGTTGGTCCATTCGTAGGGATCGTTGACCATGTCGTAGAGTTCCTCGCTGCCGTCGGCGTAGTGGATATACCGCCAGTTTTCACTGCGGATGCCGTGGTTGCCCTGATTGTGCGTGGTAATGGCCGGTCGCTTGCGCGGGGCCTTGGCGTTCTTCAATTGCGGCAACAGGGTGATGCCTTCGAGATCGTTCTTTTTCTCCAATCCGCAGAGGTCGATGAGCGTGGGAAAGATGTCGAGGAGTTCGGCGGGCTTGTTGCAGTTGGCGTCCACCGCAATGCCGGGGCCGGCGAAGATGAGCGGCACGCGCGTGCCGTCGTCCCAGAGCGTGTTCTTGCCGGTGATCTCTTTCTCGCCGAGATGCCAGCCGTGGTCGGACCAGAGAACGATGATCGTGTTGTCCTTCTGACCGGAGGCCTCGAGAGCATCGAGCACGCGCCCGACCTGGCTGTCTACGAAGCTGATGGTGGCGAGATAGGAGCGCGCGATGTTGCGCCATTCGCCGACTTCCTTCAGCCACGACAATCGGACTTCAGGGAGATACCAATGAAGATACCAGGAGAAGAACGGGGTATCGTCGCGATCGTTGTGCAGGATTGGTGGCAGCACGGAATCGTCATCGGGATAGAGGTCGAACCACTTCTGCGTGGCGTAGCACGGCACATGCGGGAGGAAGAAACCGCAGGCGAGGAAGAAAGGTTCGTCATCAGGCATGTTTTGCAGTTTGTCGACCGCCCAGTCGGCGCATTTCCAATCACCCTTGTCCTCGTCCTTATGCGGAAACGTGCCCCAATCGACGAGTCGGTGATTTCCGAAAGGAGTGGTGACGAGTTTCTTGGGCGGAAACGGGCGGCCACTCGCGCCGGGACCCCATTCGTGAAATTCCTTGGCCCGGTCTTCCTTCCCACGCGGATAACCACCGTGCCAGATCTTGCCGGTGGAATAGGTCCGGTAACCGTTCTTGGCGAACCACTGTGGGAGCGACACCGCGTCCTTGTATTTCTCAACCGCTCGGACGTATGGCGCAAGACCGTAGATGCCGGTCGTCGACGGTCGCTTGCTCAGGAGGAGGCTCGTGCGCGAGGGATTGCAAAGTGGCGATTGGCAATGGGCGTTTTGAAACGTCGTTCCCATCTTGGCCAGTCGCGCCATGTTGGGCGTCTTCACGAGATGGTGCCCGTTCTTCAACGGACTGACCCAGTCATTGAGGTCGTCGATGGCGATGAAGAGGACGTTCGGCTTCTTGGCTTCGGCCGTGGAACACAGCAGCAAAGTCGTAATCAGGAGGAGAATCTTTTTCATGGATTGCGCGCGACAGTATTGACACTGCT
>JBMYQZ010000384.1:0-5782 GCA_049601855.1 Limisphaerales bacterium
TCAGTTCGCTGAGACCGAGTGGATCGAACAGATCAATTGTGCTGTTGCGAACGAATGCTTGCAGATTAAGGCCGCCTGCTTCCCCAATCGGATCCCGGTTCAGCCATCGCCCTGAGTCGGGGTTGTAAAAACGGTGGCCGTAATAATTAAACCCGGTCTCGTCGTCCTGATACTTGGTTGAGAAGCGGAACGGATTGACCAGGGCCATAGAGCCGGTGGCACGGACAACCTTGCCGAAAGGCGAGTATTCATAATCGCCCGTGGCGATACCCGAAGCAGCATCGGTCAGCAAAATCACGTTGCCATTACCGTCGTGGCCGACGAAGTGGGTTGAGGGTTGCGCCCCGGAAACCTGGGAGAAGAACAGCAGGCCGCCCACACCTCCGGCGCCTTGTTCGGTTCCACTCAAGTCGAGCCCCCAAGTGTAGCTGTTCTTCACGTTCCCGGACTCAATCTCGGCGATCAGGTTCCAGCCATCATAAACAAAAGCGACATCGCTCAGTGGCAGGTAAGTGGAAGTGACGCTGTCCCACACCAGAACCGATTTGCTGATCCTTCTGCCCTGCGGATCGTAGGTGAAGACCAGTTTACGACGCTTCGCCGCGGGGAGGTTGGTGCTTGAAGTCTGTTCGATCAGCCGGTTCTCACCGTTCCAGGTGTAGTTCCAACGACTGTCGGCCAGCAGGTTGCCGTCAGCGTCATGACTGAACACCTCGGGAGTGGAACTGTGAAGACGCGTGCCTGTTTCTTCTTTCACCAGATCCTCGCCTCCCGGTCCGCCGCCGGGAATGACCGCCGTGTTGGTGATGCCGACTGCCAGTGGCCCGCCCACATTGTCCGCGAAGAGTTCCTTGCGGTAGAAGCTGCCGAGGCGTTCGGTTGCCTGTCCGTTGACGGTGACCGTGGCATTGGCCGCCGCCGTGCCTTGGACCTCGATGAAGCCGGGCACTTCGCGCTGCTGATACTGGTTTAGTTTGTTGGGCGTGTATTTGGCCATCCGCAAACTGCCGCCGTTGGCATCGCCTCCGGTACGGGTTTCCGTGCGGTTGCCGATGTCATCGTGGTCAAACTCGTACTGCAGACCGGGGTAGAGCTGGTTGGCGCCGTTGCGCTTCTTGCCGCTGTTGACCTGGCCGAGGTTGTCATAGCCGAAACTCCAATAGCTGTTGTCCTCGTGCACGACGTTGGTGCGTTGGTTGGCGGCATTATAGCCGTAAGCACGGGAGGCCAAGGTCGCCGCCTGTCCATCGGCGTGGCCGATCGAGGTGAGGCGGTTGGCGAAGTCATGTGCCTTGGTGGAGATCATCCGCGTCGTGCCGCTTTGGTCAAAGGCAATCTGCTCCACCAGCGGGCTGTTGGCAAGGTAGGAGTAGGTGCCCGTGTGGGTGCCATCGCTGACCGTGCTCAAGCGGGAAGCATCGTCATACCCAAAAACGGATTCAGGTTGGACGTTTGGTGTGCCGAGCAGCTGCAGGCGGCTGCGACGCTGCAGAGAGTCGAAGGAGTTGGTCACCGTGAGGCCGTTGAGAGGGCCGCCGGTGTAGGATTCGGTTTCGAGTTTTCCGGCCGGTGTGTAGGTCCTCGCGGTGGTGATGGCTCCCTGTGTGATCTGATCCTGTTGGCCCCGTCGATTGTAGGTGTAACCGATGTCGGGGGTGGCGTCGGAGTAATCAACCGAAGCGAGCTGGCCGGCACTGTTATACAGGTAGGTCGCGGCCGTGCCGCGCACCCAGGTGCGGGTATGGAGCTTGCCGCTCGGATGGTAGGTGTAGCTCGGACCGTTGCCATCGTCATACTGTTTGGAATCGAGCCAACCGCGTTGGGGATGGTGATTCCAGGTCGTGACGGCCTTGCCACTGTCGGTCGCGTGGTCCTGCCATGTGGTCATGGTCTTCATGCGCCCGGCGTAGTCGTGGGAATACTCCACCGGGTAGGTGCGCGCTCCCGAAGTCTTTTTCAGTTCCCCGGTCAGGTGGTACTCGTTCGTGACGCTGGCACCGTCGGGTTGCACCACGCGCCAGGCACGGCCCATGTTGTTGAAGAAGGTGGAGACGGTCTGTGGCGGTTGCCCCATGCCGGGACTCGGCGTGGTGACCGCCGTGACCCGGTCGGTATCGTCAAAAATATGGCTGGTGGTCCCGTTGCGCGCGTCGATGACATACTTGCGGCGGCCATGAGTATCGTAGCCGTAATCCACTGACGAGAGCTGCACTGCCTGACTGTCGTAACGCGTCACCTCGGCAACAAAGCCATTGGTCTTGACCGTGGTCACGTACGAGCCATCCGGGTGGGTGGTGGTGGCGGTGCAGTTGGCACCACAGGCGGTTTCGCTGACCGTGGCCAGACCATGGGCGATCCGCGCGGAATGACTGCCATTGACGGCAGCCTCGGAACGACCGACTACAACGGATCCATTGACGCCGTCCTCGTTCCAAACCCGCCGCTCACTGATGTGCGCATCACCCGCGAACGCGGTGGCCGCCCCAACACTCCGGACGCTCTGGGTGATGCGATCTGTCCCGGCAAAATCAATCACGTCATTACCGTTCATATCGATGGCGCTGTATTCGAGCTGTCCCTGACCGTTGTATTGGTAGAGAGACGTCACGCCATCGGGATCGACGCTTTTCCAGAGTTGCCCGGAGGCGTTGTAGTGTTGGGTGCTTTCAGCGGCATCGGGATACACGGTCTTGATCGAGCGACCGAGCCCGTCCGCGTAGCTTTGCACCCATTCCTGGGAATCGTTCCCATTGGCCAACAGCTTGATTTCCTTGGTCCACGTTCCCGTGCCATTCACTCCGTATTCGTGGCGAACGCCATGGACGGCTGTGCCGGTGACGGACTGCAGGGAACCATCCAGATGAGAGGTGCTGATGCGGGTGCTCAGATCGGGATGGGTGATCGTGGTCTGCGGTCGGCCGTTGGCATCGAAGCCGTAGGCATAGGTGATGAAATCGCCCACTGCGTTGGTGGAGGCGGTCAATCGCCCGAGCACGTCGAAGCCGGAAGTGTTCTGCAAGATCTGACTGCCATCTGTACCCTGTCGGGTCGTCTGAAGCTGTCGGTTGGCCGCATCGAACCCGCGGATCTGCGTGATTCCCTGACGGGTGATCGAGGTCACCCGCTTGAGATCATCCCAACCATAGGTCGTGGTCAATCCGTCCTTGCCGGTGAAGGATTCGATGCCGCAACAGATGTAGGTCACGAAGTTCGTGTAATCACCGAGGTGATCGATCATCTGCTGATAGCGACCATAGTCGTCGAAGTTGGTGAAGCTCTGGTTGGCGGTAAGAATGCCACTGGCCAAATCGTAGGACTTCCAGGACTGCACCACGCCGACTTGATCGAGCACCGCAACCGTCTTGGTGCCCGCCACGATGGCGTCTCCGTTGCCATTGGGCTCACCGTAGTAGGTGGTGTTCGTACGCCAACCCGTGACGGCGTCACGCCCATATTCAAACAAGCTCATCGTGCCATCGGGGCGTGCGATGCTCTCGATTTCGCCAGCAAAATCCCCGGCGGCCACCTGCGTGGTCACGGTGGCCATGGGTGAGGCACCAAGGCCGCTGACCGTCTCGGTCCGTTGATTGGGAGCCTCGCCAAACGAGGTGGTGCGGAGCAGTGTCCCCAAGGCATATTCCGAAATGCTGCTGTAAAAGCCGTTGGCGTCGTAGCCAAAGACGGTCTTGCGGGTGAGGTTGTCGTCGGTGGTGGGCGTCTGGTCGCCAAACCCGGAATAGACCGCGTTGAGGTTGCTGCCAGAGTATTCGTTGGTGGTCCAGCCGCCGTCGCTCGTGGCCGTGCCGATTGGTTCCATGTAATAGGCGGCGTTGGTGTCGGTCCAGGGCTCTCCTTCGCCTGAACGTCCGTTAAACTACCGAGCAATCGGTCAAACTTGGCGGCGGCAAGGAAACCACCTCAAATTTGCCACGTGGCAAATTTGACCCGGATATCGACCTCGATTTCTTTCCCCACCGTGGGGTAACGCGGGTCCCGCGCTTCATGCCAATCTGGGCAAATGAAGCGAAACCGGATCTTCCTGCTGGCCGTAATCGCGGCTGGAATCGCCCTTGGCGGTTGGGGCTGCGCCACCCGTAAAAAGGCGCCCAAATTCATCACCCCAGCCGCGCCGATTGGCTCTGCTAGCCGCCCATTTTCCCGGCCGAAGAAGGTCGACGGAGTCTGGTGGCTTTCCCTGCAATCGCCGCCTCGTTCATCCTTTGACCAGGAGCGCTGAGTCATGGGCTACTTCGAACTCGCCAACATGCTCGGTAGTTCTCTGCTGGGCGCCGTCTTGACCATCTGGAAACAGCGCATCGCCGACGATCAGGAACGGTTCAAGATGGCGCTGCAAGGATTCAAGGCGACCGAGGAATCCCAATCCTCCCGCCTTTCGTTCCGCAGCGACAAAGGCTTTCACCTGACCCGCCGAATCATCGCGCTGCTCGTCATCACCACACTTGTCTGCGGTCCCGTGGTCTTTCCGTTGTTGGTCTCCGATCTCGCGATCGTAATCGGCTACTACGACACCTCACGCGGCTTCTGGCCGTGGTCGGCGACCGTTCAAAGTGTGGAGTGGATCGGCTTCGGCTCCGCCGATGCGTCGCGGGTCATCACCATCTCACCGGTCCACAACAACATGGCCATGACCATCATCGGCATGTTCTTCGGCAACCAAATGACCAAGCGGTGACTGCGTCACGGCCAATGGCTGCTTCGCAGCCCCTCTCGGAACCAAGAAGGACGAACGAATAGATGCTCCCCCAGAATCTCAATGAATGGCTGTTGTGTTTGACGGTGGTTGCCATCGGCGTTGATCGGGCGCTTTCGTTCTGGAAGGCACACCTGAAGGAGCAACCGGACCCGGCGACCACCTACGCCACCAAACAAGCCCTTGGCGAACATCGGCGCGAGCACAAGGCGGACATCCAGGCGCTACGCGAAGAAGTCAAAACCGCCCTCGAAAAACTGGAAGGAGAGATGCGCTCTTTGAGTCACGACCGCCGCACCGATGTTCGCACCCTTCACCAGGAGATTCGGAAAGTCGACAACCAGTGCGCCGCGCTGACCGCCTCCTCCGAACTCCTCAACCAGGAACTCAAAAACATCGGCGCGAAGATCGATCGCTTCATTGCCGCCCAAGCCAACAAGAAACGATGAGCCCCGAGCAACGAGAAGGCCTGCGAACCGCCATCCTTCGCACGCTGGACACCAACCAGACCCGGTTCGGTCTGACCGTGCCCGCGGTCACCGTTCACTTGATCCCGCAGGGACTCAAGGTCGAGCCCGAGGAAGTGGAACGAGAACTCGACTACCTCGCGGACAAGCAGTTGGCCGAGCCGGTCAAGCGAAGCCTGTCGCCGGAGAACCGGGCTTGGCGGATCAATGCTGCGGGCCGCGACTGGCTCGCCGAACACGGATTTTGATTTCAATGAAAACGACAATGGCCAGTCCGGCCCCGGACCATGAAAAAACCTCGCTCAGACTCGCGCCTCAAGAACCTTCCGGCAGAGAAGCAGCAGAGCATTATCGAAGCGCTGAAGGCGGGCACGGTTGCGGAGGTCCGCGATCAACTGCGCCAGGATGGCGTCCGCACCACCGTCTCGTCGCTCTCGGAGTTCTGGCATTGGTGGCACTTGCGGGAGCAACACCGGCAGAACGAGAAGGACGTCCAGCAGATGGTCGATCTGCTGCGGCAGGAGCAGCCGGACCTTTCGGAGGAACGACTGTTCGATTACGGCCAACAGTTGTTCTCCCTGCTTTCGATCAAGTCACAGGATCC
>JBMYQZ010000385.1:0-5774 GCA_049601855.1 Limisphaerales bacterium
GGGCAGCGTAGGGTGGACGGATTCTTCGCGGACGACGAAGTTGAGTTTCTCGCGGAGCTTGGTTGTTCGGCCCAGGAGATGTTTGATTTTGTAGAGGATTATTCAGGCGGCGGTGATCCGTCGTTTGAAACGGTGTTGTTGGTCACGGCCATTCGTCGTGACTACTTTCTCAATGAGTTGAATGGTAAACCCGCCGCCGAGACGCGCCCGATGGGCAACTTCCCGGGAAAGAGCGACGAGCTCGACGGCATTGCCTGGCTGCCGCGGATCATCGAGAAGGCGCGTTCCAAACTACGCGGTGAATTGCCTCCGGAAATGATGTACGGCTGCGGCGGAGATCGCCCCTTCTTGAAGCGTCACAACATCAACCTGGGCGACTTTCTGCGATTCGTTTGGCGGGCGGGCGACGATACGCAGTCGATCGTCGACTACGTGAAGAACAAGGGCGCGACTCCGTAGTTCCCAAGCTCGCACGCATTCGCACGGTCAACAACGGGCGGTCTTGCGCTTCTTGCCAATGCGCCCCTTGGATTCGATCTTGCGGATGTAGTCGGGTGAATACGGAGTTTCGCAGGCAGTATCACCACGATCTGCCTCGATCGGACCGACCTTCTCACCAATCTTGATGGCCTCGGCTGTGAGGGATCTGATGCCGGAACCAACGGCGATGACAAGCTGATTCATGGCCAGCCGAACCGAGTTGCGTTTTTCCTTCGGCAGTTCCTTGGCCACGCGTTTGAGCAGTTGCTTGAAGGCTTTCAAGTCGAGGTCGTCGTCAGCCTTGATGGCGCAGAGAGAACCGAGAGTCCACCAGCCGGCACCACAGACCATTTCTGGTTTGGCTTCGATCCATTCGAGGGCGAGGTCCCAGCCATGGTCGCTTTCGGACGCAACCCACGGAACGATGAAGGCGGGCAACCAACCACCGTAGGCTCCCTTGACCCACTTCTTCAGGTCCTTCTTGGTCATCTTCGTCTCGTCGGCAACCAGCCCGGCGAGATACATGGCATCGAAATTGCCCGAGTCGTAGAGATCCAGCGCCAGTTGGTAGTCCTTTTTTATCTTCTTCTGGAAGACCTTGAGGTCGGCGACTTTCACGCCAAAGACCGGTTCCTTCGCGCCATGGCGAAGGAGCGTTTTCTTGGTCGCCTCGGTGCCGAGGGACTTGAGTTCCTTGAGAATCTGCTTGGCTGTCATAGGCGGAGGAAAGCAACGCTTCACCTCCGCCGCAAGGCCACAATCACGCGGTCAGTTCATCGAATGCAGAGTCCGCATCATCGGCCATCCACTCGTCGTCACGCTCGAAGAAAAACTTGTCTTCACCGAACGCGGGTTTGAGGTCGTCGAGCCAGACGGCATTGGGATCAAACTTCGCGAAGAACGGACGATAGGCCCAGTCGGGATTGCGGCCTTGAAGCATGCGGAGGATGAAGACCTTCTCCCCATTGACGCGGGTGATGCCGTCGATTTCCACCTTGCCGGGAGTGCAGGACATGCTGGGTCCGCGCACGGTACGCCCAAGACCACTTATCTTGCGGATCGCGGTGGAGTAGATCTCGTAGGCCTTGGCCAGCGGCATGGCGAAGTAGTCCTGCGCACCGGTATCGCGGGCGAGGAACATGTAATAGGGGATCATTCCCAGATTCTGCTGACGCTGCCACATGTAGGCCCAGGTGTCGGCGCTGTCGTTGATGTTCTTCATCAACGGCGATTGGGTGCGGATGACGGCTCCGGTTTCGCGGATACGTTCAATTGCCAACTCGGCGGCTTCGGTCTGCAGCTCGTTCGGATGATTGACGTGGGCCATCATGGCGAGCTGTAGCCCGCTGTCGGTGACGTCCCGGAAGAGATCGAGAAGTTCGCCGGAATCCTTTTCGTTGATGAAACGATACGGCCAGTAGCTGATCGCCTTGGTGCCGATACGGATCGTTTTGATGTGCGGCAGGTCGGCGTTGAGGATCGCATCGACGTAGGTACGGAAAATCTTTGTCCGCATCACCATCGGGTCGCCACCGGTGAAAAGCACATCCGTGACCTCTTCGTGCTCGCGCAGGTATTGCACGAGCTGATCGGCCTCTTTCATCGCGAATTTCATTCCGTCGAGCGCGACGAACTGGGGCCAGCGGAAGCAGAAGGTGCAGTAGGCATGGCAGGTCTGCCCCTGGCTGGCAAAGAACAACACCGTCTGCCGATACTTGTGTTGCATGCCCTCCAAGGGCGTGCCATCGGCCAGATGCGGGACGTTGTATTTCTGTTGCCCGGCCGGATGCGGATTCAGCTCCAGGCGAATATCGTGGGCCACTTTCTGAATCAGGGCCTTTTCCTCCGACAACACGGCATCAGCCATCCGATCAAAGTGCGCCGAACTCAGCATGCCCGTCTGCGGGAAGGTCAGCTGAAAGATCGGGTCGTGGTCCTCACCCCATTGGATGAGGTTGTCGACCACGTAGTTGTTCGATTTGAACGGCAGCACGTGGGATACGACCCGCATACTGAAAATCCGCTCCTTGCCGAGCCGTTGCAGCTCCGGCAGGCCCAAGAGGTCGGCCGCCGAGAATGCCCGGTATTTGGGAGCTTCCTGATGAACTATGTTCCACTTCGTCATATTCCTAAAACCTTGAGTGCCGGTGTCGGTCCACAGCAAAAAAGGAGCAATGATTTTCATGGGAATACGGCTATGCGGCAAGGGGGAAAAGGGGAATCGACGCTTCAGTAATTTCGTAAGTGACTGCACTCCAACGACTTACGCATCAGTTACAAGCAGGAAGGGATCTAATAATGGTCTCAAAAAACGCGTTTTTGGGCCTCTTTTTCGATCCTCAGGCCAAGCCACGAGACCGCAATTCCCCTAGGGTCCACTGGTATTCACCCACCAATTGGTCGACCACATTTCGCTTCTTCATGTGGCCAGGCATGACTTCCCAGGTGTAGGTCTCCATCTCGAGATGGGAGCACATCGACGGGTCTGCCTTGAGGAGATCGAGGACGCCTTGGACGTGGTCGGCGGTGGTGCCGAAGATTTCGGTAGGCTCGGCGTGGAGGGGAATATGGAAGTGAATCCGCCACTCATCGGTCAATGCCGGGGGCAGATGGTTGTAGCCGGAAAGCGCAACGTCGAGATCCTTGTGGCGGACGATGTTCCCGTCCGAATCGCGGGCAATGGTCTGGTGAAAATAGATATCGTCACTGAAGGCGTTGAGGGCTTGGCGGACTTCCGGAGTGGGATTGACCTTCAACGCGTTGGAGATGTGGAACTTGCTGAACTTGATCTTGTGCTGCTTGAGACGGCCGATGGCTTCGGCGGGAGATTCGTATTCCACGGCGAGGTGGCAGCAGTCGTAATTGATGCCGAGATGCTCCTCCAAGCGCAGATCTCCGCGACGATCGGCGCGCATTTGCTCAACGAATTGCACCATTTCCTCGCTGGTTTCGAGATAACAAAGCGGTTCGGGCTCAAGTCCGAGGTGCAGCTTCTTGCCGGTCTTGCGGGCGACTTTTTCGATGTGCTCGATGCTGCGCCAGATGTTTTTGCGGGCGACGGCGACATGGCGATCGCCGGTGATGAACTCCTTGTACGACACCGGAACGGTGCTAACGCTGCCCTCGACGCCGTTCGGGACGATCTCAGCGATGAGATCGAAGAGTAGATTCGTGTATTCGACCCGTTCATCCGTGGTCCAATCCGGGGCGTAGACCTGCTCTTTCACCCGCGTGCCGTGGAATTGGCCATAAGGAAAACCATTCACCGTGAAGACGTAGCAATTCTTCTCATCCAGCCAGCGACGAAAGCGACTGAGCGTCTCACGATCGCTGAGTTCGCGGGCGGCATCGGCGCCGAGGCGGAGGCCGATCGCGTAGGCCTCGTCAGGGCAAACCCGCTGCCGTACGGCCATCACATGGGTCTCAAGCGAGGCGAAAGTCTCCGCCCAACTGCCACCCCTGTGGATATTGGTGCAATACGCCAAATGCAGGCCGTGCTTCAATTTCATGTCGCAAAGGTGTAACAAGCCGGGCGTAGACCTGCCAATTCCTTTGCATGGACTGGGACAAACTCAATCTGAATACACTCGAGCGCCTCCGCAAGACCTTCCTCGCCGGCGAGGCGGACGTGGGCAATTACTGGCGCAAGTGGGATGACCTGGAGCAATACGATTTCATCTTTGCGCGACGCATTGGCTGGAAATGGGACGCCGTCCTGGGCGAGCTGAAACGTCTTGGATGGCAACCACCCTCGGGGGTGATGCTGGATTGGGGTTGCGGGACGGGCATGGCCTCGCGTTGTGTGCTGCAACACTTTGGGGCCGCCAAGTTTCGCGAGGTGCGGGTTCACGATCAGTCGAAGTTGGCAGAACGTTTTGCCATCGGCGCCGTGAAACAGGAGACCGGTCGCTTAAAGGTTTCAGCCGCCAATTCGGATACGCTTGCATCACGCAAACCGCTGGGACTGCTCTTGCTCAGTCATGTCCTGAACGAACTGCCACCGGAACAAATTGCTAACGTGATCCAACTCTGTCAGCGCGCCAAGGCCGTGATCTGGGTCGAACCGGGAGCGCATGCGGAAAGTCGGCGACTCGTCGAGGTGCGCGAACAGCTGTTGAAAGACTTCAAGGTCATGGCACCATGCACGCACGCGAATCGGTGCGAGATGTTGGCCTCCTCGAACGAACGACATTGGTGTCACTTCTTCGCGGACCCACCGAAAGAGATCCTGAAGGATCCAATCTGGAACCGGTTCTCGCGCGAGATGCGGATCGACCTGCGCAGCCTGCCTTACAGCTACCTCGTACTGCAGCATCGCAAGGTGAAACAGCAGGAGGAAACGAAGAACCAGTCAGGACTCACGCGAATCATCGGACGCCCCCGAGTCTACAAGCCGGTGTTGAAGATGTTCTGTTGCGATGAGAGCGGATTGAAAGACCGGGAGGCGCAGAAGCGGGATTTGCCCGAGCTGTACAAGATCTGCAAGAAGAACGAACAGACGGATCTCTATCAGCTGACGCTCAAGGACGAGCGGATTGCGGAGGCGACGCCGGCGAAATAGGCGCCTGCCTGCGATTATTCAACGTATCATGGACGGCCGTCATGAGTTTGTCCCGCGTGAAGGGTTTGGGAACAAATCCGCTTCCCGGCAGAACGTCCCCCTCGCCCTTGATCACATCCGCCGAGTAGCCACTCACGAATATGACCGCGAGATCGGTCTTCTCCGATTTGAACTCTCGCGCAATATCCAACCCGGACAGGCTGTTGGGCATCACCAGATCCGTTACCAGCAGATCCACCCGGTCCCGTTCGGTGGCCCAGATCTCCCGGGCGGACGGACCATCGGGCGCAACCAACACAGAATAACCGCTGGCCGTGAGTGTGCGCTGAATCATGCGACTCACGACGTCTTCATCCTCCACGACCATCACCGTCTCCGTGCCGCGAAAGAACGAGGTCGAAGTCTCGTCTGTGTCAGGGCTCAAATCTTCGGGCGCGGCGGCGGGAAGCAGGAATCGAAAACACGTTCCCCTGCCGACTTCGCTGTCCAATTCCACCCATCCCTTGTGTTGGCGCACAATGCCGTAAACCGTCGACAACCCGAGGCCGGTCCCCTTCCCTACTTCTTTCGTCGTGAAAAACGGTTCGAAGACCCGCTTCTTGGTCTCCGGGCTCATCCCTTCACCGGTGTCGGCGATTTCCAACACCGCAAACTCTCCCGCATGCGCCTCGGCATGCGTGGGCAGATTCGTTTCGGTGTAGATCACGACGGAAGTCCGCAAGGTCAATTGACC
>JBMYQZ010000386.1:0-5758 GCA_049601855.1 Limisphaerales bacterium
TCGGATGTGACGATCTGGGAAGAGGCTTTTGCCGACCGAGCTTACATGGACGATGAACGCTTGCCATGGCGGTGATTCTGGGTGTGGTCGTGCAGGCCTTGGTCTTCGCCTGGAAGCACGCCACGCATCTGTTCGCGGATCAGAAGGTCAATGAGTATGGATCCAAGATCTATCAGCTTCATGGGCCGTTGTTCTTCGCTTCGGTCACCAGCTTTAACGGTCTGTTCGACCCGGAAGCCGACCCGGACGACGTCGTGATCGATTTCTACTATTCGCGCGTCTACGACCAATCGGGGTTGGAAGCCATCAACAAGCTGGCGGAACGCTATCGGGTGGTGGGCAAACGCCTGCACCTCCGGCACCTATCCGATGAATGCAAGCAACTGCTCGGTCGGGCCGAAGATCTGGTCGAGGTCAACGTCTCGGAAGATCCGCACTACCACGTCGCGACGGACCGGCTGGGATAAATTTTGAAAAAGTTGTGAGGTTTCTGGCGGCCCGGTAGTAATAGGGCAATGCCAGAGCCGGAATCACAGCAATATGAGGCTTTTGTGGAGCTTTTCGCCCGATATGAGGGTGATTTGCGGGCCTTTGCGCGTTCGCTGATGCCGACTTGGCACGATGCGGATGAGGTGGTCCAACAGGTCGCTCTCGTGGCGTGGAGGAAATTCGATCAATTCGACCAGTCCACCAGCTTCATCAAGTGGGCATGTGTGATCGCCCGCTTCGAGGCCTTGGCTTATCGGCGCAAAATGGCGCGGGACAAGTTGGTGTTTCGTGAAGACTTGATGGCTCAGCTGGCTGAAGAAGCGGTGGAAGAGACGGAGGATCGGAAGCTGGAGAACGTGGCCTTGGAAGGCTGTCTCAAGAAACTGCCTGCCGAGCAGCGTGAATTTGTGACCTTGGCCTACACTCCCGGAACGACCACCAAGGAACTTGCCGAAAGGGCAGGGGTGAAGCCTGGTTCGTTCTACATGCGGCTCAATCGTATCCGCAAAGTGCTTTCCGATTGCGTGGAAAGCACGATGGCTCAGGAGGGCGCGGTATGACTGTTGGAATTCACGCTCTAGCGTGTCCCGAGCCTGAAGGGCTCGAACAAGTTCGTGCCCACACGCTAAAGCGTGAACTCCCACAGGAGGAGGTTCGATGAAGACACGGATTTCGGATCAGGAACAACGTTGGATCGAAGACTATTGCAATGAGACGATCTCGGCGGAGGAGTTCGGGAAATTCCAAGATGCGATGGAAGCCAACGCTGAGCTGCGCTTGGCCTTTCGCAAATATCTTTCATTGGATGCCGGACTTCGCCAGGGAAGCGAAAGCGTTCAGGAGATCGGTGCTGCCTGGTCGCAGCCGGAGCCGGGCAAGTTGGTTGCTTTCCCAGCAGCTTGGCAATGGGTTGCCGTTGCAGCCGTGTTTGTGATCGGGGTGTTTCTTGCTTCCCGACCTCTCCCGCTTACTCCCATCGCCGTTGCCTCGGACGAGCAGCTGGAACCGAGCGCCCAAGGCTTTGGCGTTTTGACCGGGGTTGATGGCGCCGTTTGGGAAAGCCATCCGGATTTGGGGCAGGGGGATCTGCTGCCCACGGGCGAGATCCGCTTGCAGTCGGGTGTCGCCCAGTTGGAATTGTTCAGTGGAGTCACTCTGGTTGTCGAAGGCGACGCGGTATTTGAAATTCACTCGTCCATGGAGATGAGCGTGGCTCGCGGAAAGCTGCGGGCCAATGTTCCGGAGCCGGCTCATGGTTTTCGCATTCGTTCGGCCGAGGGTGAAGTGGTGGATCTGGGAACGGAATTCGCAGTCAACATTTCGCAGGGCAAATCCGAGGTTCATGTGTTGGATGGCGAAGTCGAGTGGCATCCGAAGAGTGCGCCGGATAAACAATTGATGAAAAGGGGAGAAGCTCTCAGTTGGACGACCGACGGAAGTTTGGAAAGGCTCGCTGCCAAGGCCTGGGATTTTATCGGGATCCGTGAATTGAACGAGCGACTGAACAACGGTCGTTCGAATCGGAGGAATGTCTGGGTGGATTACAGTCGCAAGTTGGCTCAGGACGAACGCTTGGTCGCCTACTACCCGATGTCGCAGGCAGGACACTGGCATCGTAAACTCTACAATGCAGCCCTTGATGAAGAGGCGGCAACCGACGGCGCCATCGTCGTCGCCAAACGGGCTGTCGATCGTTTCGGACATTCCAATGGCGCCTTGGACTTCAGCGGCACGGGGAGCCGGGTCAGAGTGAACGTTGAGAAGGAGCTCTCATCGCTCACTTTTGCGGCCTGGGTGAAGATTGACAGCTTGGACCGTTGGTACAATTCGCTCTTCCTCACTGATGGCCACGAACTTAACGAACCCCACTGGCAGATCATGGATGACGGTCGCCTGATCCAGGCGATCGGCATCCGCGAGGCGGACCGCGAGAAGAAGCTTTGGGACAAACACATTGTCTATTCCAAACCCTTTTGGACACCGGCAATGAGCGGCAAGTGGACGTATATCGCAACCACGTATGACACCTCGACCTATACGGTGATCCATTACGTCAATGGCAAGCAGGTCCACCGCGAAGTGCTGCCCGAAAACATGCAGGTCGATCGCGTGAAAATCGGGCCCGCGTCGATTGGCAACTGGAGCGAACCCACCCGCAACGATTCCAAGTTTTCCGTCCGCAATCTCAATGGCAGCATGGATGAATTTGCCATCTTCTCTGCCGCCTTGAGCGCTGACGAAATCGCTGAACTCTACCAGAACGGTAAACCCTGACTAATTTCATGAAGAAACACCTCCTCGCAGCAAGCATTCTCCTGATATGCGTCAGCGGACTTGCCGCCAACGACAGCAACGCTGATATCGAACGACTGTTCACTCTCAAGGTGAAGCCGGTCTTGTCCGGAAAATGCTTTGGCTGTCATGGCGGCGACCCAGAGAAGAAACCGAAGGGCAGGTTCGATCTGACGACTCGTGAAGGCTTTCTCAAAGGGGGGTACGATTTCCCCAATTCTCTCGTGCCCGGTTCGTCCGCGAAGAGCTACGTCATCAAGATGGTCAAATGGGAGGACGAGGACTACGAGATGCCGCCCAAGAAGAACGATCGCCTGAGCGAGGAACAGGTCACGGACCTCGCCAAGTGGATCGACGCCGGCGCTCCCTGGCCAAGCGATCAACGACAGAAGGAAATCCACCTCGCCGAACAGAACAAGAAGCGCACCAAGGACGGAATTATGGTGAAGACCTCTGGCGGTCTGGCCGATGAATGGACCTTTCGCCGTTATCAACCGGAAGACATTTGGGCATTTCAGCCCGTCAAGAAACCGGCATTACCGAATCGCGGGAAGCTGGATCCGGTGGATGCCCTGATTCGTTCCAAGCTGAAGAAGTCGGGGTTCAAAGCTGCCTCCAAGGCGGATGCCCGCACGCTGGTCCGTCGCGCCACCTTTGATCTGACCGGTCTGCCACCGACGCCGACCGAGGTTTACAAGTTCAACCAGGCTTACAAGGAAGACGCCAACAAGGCGTGGAGTGAACTGGTCGATCGCCTGCTCGCCAGCAGACACTACGGCGAACGTTGGGCACAGCACTGGCTCGACGTGGCACGCTATTCGGATACCGGCGGCTACTCCAACGACTACGAACGCTCCAATGCCTGGCGCTATCGCGATTGGGTTATCAATGCGCTGAACGAAGACAAACCCTACGACGAGTTTGTCATCGAACAGTTGGCCGGCGATGAGTTGGCTGACCGGTCGCTCCGCAGCCGGATCAGCGATTGGAACAAGTTCCAAGCCGCCCGGACGAATGGGAAATACAACGAGCAGGAAAGTGCCTTGCTGGTGGCCAGTTCCTTCCTCCGCATGGGGCCGTGGGATCCTGCGATGGTCAAGAAACCCGAGGCGCGTCAGCTCTATCTCGATGACGTCGTGAACGCGGTGGGACAGACATTCCTGTCGACGACGATGCGTTGCCTGAAGTGCCATGATCACAAGTTTGATCCCTTGCCCACCAAGGATTACTACCGCTTCTATTCCGCGTTCTCCGGCACCCAGTTGTCCGAACGCAAGGCGCCGTTTCACGGTGGTGAAAACCGGGACGGCTTCGAGGAAGGCAAGGCCTTGACCCAGCGACTCCTGGCTTTCGCGACGGCGAAGGTCAAAGAGCTCACCACCAAGCGCGAGAACGAAGCTCGCAGATGGTACAAGGAACACAATCTGCCCTACCAGACTCTCAAAGAGCGCAAAGGTGTGGACGACGACAAGAAGCCGCCGCGCCACTGCGGCCTGAGTCCGGAAGAACAGGGACGGCTCAAAGTTCGCGAGCAGGACGTCTGGATCTGGACCCGGCGACTGGAACGCTACCAACCCTTCGTGCAGACCGTTTACAATGGTCAGGATCCCGGCTTTCTCAACGCCCGCAAACTGCGCATGAACGCCAAGGCGAATATGGATTGGCGTCCGAACAGCACCATCCTCACCGGTGGCTCTCTGGAAGCCCCTGGCGAAAAGGTTGGACCGGGTGTTCTGAGCGCGCTTGGCGTTCCGGTTGCCGGGGCCAAGGATGATCCCTACGTCCTGCCCGATGCGCTCGAAGGCCGCCGCCTCGCCTTGGCGAAGTGGATTGCGGATCCGCGCAATCCGCTGACGGCCCGTTCGATCGTCAATCGCGTCTGGCAATATCACTTCGGCAAACCCATTGCCGGCAACCCGAACAACTTCGGAGTCAAAGGCTCCAAGCCGACCCACCCGCGACTGCTCGATTGGCTCACCGCCGATTTCGTCGAGCACGGCTGGAAGCTGAAACGCCTCCATCGCCAGATCATGACGTCGCAGACCTACCAGCAGTCGGGCAGACATGCCGACATGGAGAAGCTGCGTAACGACGATCCCAACAACGATCTGTTTGCCTACTTCCCCTCACGTCGCTTGACCGCCGAGGAAATTCGCGATGGCATGTTGAAGATCACCGGCGAACTGAACCAGAAGGGTGGTGGCTTGCCGATCATGCCCGAGATGAATCTCGAAGTTGCCCTGCAGCCGCGCATGATTCAGTTCTCGTTGGCCCCTGCGTATCAGCCGTCGGCCAAACCCGAGGAACGCAACCGCCGCAGCATCTACGCCTATCGTGTTCGCGGTCTCGCCAATCCCTTCCTGGAGACCTTCAATCAGCCGAACCCGAACGATTCCTGTGAGGATCGTGATGCCGCCTCCGTCTCACCGCAGGCCTTCACGCTATTGAACAGCGACGTCGCCACCGCCCGTTCCATCGCTTACGCCCTGCGCGTTGAAAAGGAAGCGGAGACCCTCTCCAAGCAGATCGATCGCGCCATTCATCTCGCCTTCGTTCGCAACCCGACCCCGCAGGAAAAGCAGAAACTCCTCGCCTACGTGAAGGAGATGCGCGCCTACCACGAAAAGGTGAAACCCGAGCCCAAGGAATACCCGACTAAGATCACGCGATCACTCGTCGAGGAATTCACCGGTCAACCCTTCGAATACGAAGAGATCCTCCCGGTCTTCGAAAACTACGTCCCCGACAAACAGGCCGCCGACGTGGGCCCGAAGACCCGTGCTCTGGCCGACCTTTGTCTGCTACTGTTCAATTCGAATGAGTTTGTGTATCTCTACTGAAACCCGTTGGAGTTCACGCTTTAGCGTGCCCAGTCCGAAAGACTGAAAGAAATGTATACCTGGCGAAAACTGAGCCCAAAACAACGCGGAGAACTTCTGGGACACCGGAAGTCAAACAAACTCCCGTGGCACAGTCC
>JBMYQZ010000387.1:0-5735 GCA_049601855.1 Limisphaerales bacterium
CGATCTGTTCCGCGCGGCGCAAAGCGCGCCGGTGAAGCAGATCTACATTCCGAAAGGCACCATCATGCCGGCGATGTCGTCACGCAAGAATGGCAAGCCGCGGAATATGACGAAGGTGCTTTGGGCGGGGGAGAAGCCGATCACTGCTTCCGCCTTCAAGTTCGTTTCCAAGGGGCGCAATTACCGCTGCGTGATGCCGTGGCCGTGCAGTAATTTTTTCCTGGAGGACCATGGGCCGGCGGCCACGACCTTGTCGATCGAATGCCAGTCGCCGGAACGTCAATTCACCGGCCGGCCGATGAAGATTTGTTTCGTGGTGAAGAATACGGGGGTGGCGATGGAGCCGGCCGCCACGGTGACGGTTCCGATCCCAAATGGCGCGACCGTCGAGGCGGTGTCCGATGGGGCTATGGTTTCCAACGGACGGATTGTCTGGACGATCTCCAATCTCGCACCGGGCAAGGGCCAGGAGGTTTGCGCATCGATGACGACGACCAAGACCGGGCCGATCGCTTTCAATGCGCTGTTGGATGGCGAAAATGCGAGTGTCACGGATTGTGCCTGCGAGACGAAGGTGCTGGGAGTTTATGCACTGTTGGTGGAGGTGATCGACAAGGTGGACCCGATCCGCTTTGGAGACGAGATCGAGTACGTCGTCACGGCGACCAATCAGGGTCATCAGTCTCACACAAATCTGAAGGTCGTCGCGGAGTTGCCGGCGACGCAGGAATTTGTGTCCGGTAGCGGAGACTCGAGTGTGAGTGCGACCGGAAAGACGGTGACCATGGCTCCGGTGCCAACGTTGCTCGGCAAAGCCACGGCGACTTGGACGTTGAAGATCCGGGCGGTCAATACGATCGGAGCCACGGATCTGACGGACTCGCGCTTTGTGACGAAGTTCAGCAGCGATCAGATTACGAATCCGATTCGGGAGGAAGAAGCAACTCAGTTGTACTGAGGCGGGGCGAACTCTGACGAGTTCCGCTACAGGTTCGAGTTGGCTTTCATTTTCGCCGTGAGTTGCGCGTTCAGATCTTCGGCGGGGTTGTAACCGGTGCGCTTCAACTTGGTCTGCAGAGCGGCGACTTCGATGAGTCGGCCGAGATCGCGCCCCGGGCGGACCGGCAGGATGACGTGGGGGACGTCCACGCCGAGGATCTTGATGAATTCTTCGTCCATGCCGAGGCGGTCGACGTCTTCCACTTCTTTCCAGTGTTTCAGGGTGACGACGAGGTCGAGGCGTTTGCTCTGGCGAATACTGCGAGCGCCGAAGAGGGCAGCAACGTTGACGATGCCGATGCCGCGGACTTCCATGAAGCTACGGGTCAGCTCCGGACTGCTGCCGATGACTTCGCGGTTATCGAGGAGAACGACCTTGGTGATGTCATCGGCGATGAGGCTGTAGCCGCGTTCGATCAAGGAGAGAATACACTCGCTCTTGCCAATGCCGCTGTCGCCGCGGACGAGGACCCCGATGCCATGGATATCCACCATGCTGCCCATCTCGCTGCCGCGGGGAGCAAAAAGCACTTCCAGCGCGAGGGTCGCGAGGTTGATGAACTTCATCGAGATGAGCGAGGACCGGAACACGGGGATGTTACGTTCCTCAACGGCCTTGAGGAGTTCGCGGTCGGGGCGTTGATTGCGGCAGAAAACGATGCAGGGGATCTGGAATTTATTGAAGAGCGCCTGGTAGCGCTTGGCCCGCTCGGCGAGGGTGACGGTCTTCAGGTAACTCGATTCCGCATTGCCGAAGACCTGAACGCGGCGGAAGGCGAAGTACTTCGTATGACCAGCGAGGGCGAGTCCGGGCCGATTGACGGTCGGTTCCTTGATCACCTTCTTGAGGCCCTTGCGGCCGGCGACCAGACGCAGGTCAAGGGTCTCGGCGTTGTCCTCGAAGAAGTTCTGAACGGTGACGGAGCGTTGGGCCATGACGGGATCAATCAGACGTTGAAATCGGGGCCGAGATAGATGTCGCGGGCCTTGGGGTCGTTCATCATCTGATCGGCGGAGCCTTCGTAGATCACCTGACCCTGGTGAATAAGGTAGCCGCGGTCGACCAGTTTGAGCATCGCCTGGGCGTCGTGATCGGTGATCAGAATGCCAAGTCCGCGGTCGCGGAGATTCCGGACGAGTTTGCTGACCTCGTGCTTGGCGATGGGGTCGATGCCGGCAAAGGGTTCGTCCAGAAGCAGGAGCTTGGGGTGGGTGACCAAGGCTCGCGTTATCTCGAGTCGCCGCTTTTCACCGCCAGACAAGGTGAAGGCCTTGCTCTTGGCGACCCCGCCGAGGTCGAGTTCCTCCAGCAGTTGGCGCAGGCGGATCTGGCGCTCGTTCTTGTCCTTCACGCAAATCTCGAGAATGGCGGAGATGTTCTGCTCGACCGTGAGCTTGCGGAAGACGGAGGCCTCCTGGGTGAGATAACCAATGCCGAGTTGGGCGCGTTCGTGCATGGGTTTTCCAGTGACGTCCGTATCGTCGAAGCGAACGCTGCCCTCGTCGGGGCGGACGATGCCGACAACCATGTTGAACGTCGTCGTTTTGCCAGCACCGTTGGGACCGAGCAGTCCGACGATTTCGCCGGGTTTGACGTGGATGTTGACGCGATCGACAACCCGTCGCTGTTTATAGGCCTTGCACAGACCTGCGGCGATGAGCAGGGCGCCGTTCGGCGAATCCAGATCTGGTTCTTGAGATTTCAAAATTACTTGGCCGGTGGCCGGGTCGTGATGTCGAACATGGGCCGCTCGACCAAGACTTCGACGTCACCATCGAGATCCACCGCACCGGTCTCGATGGAGTAGACGATTCTGTTCGCTGTCGTCGTCCTGCCATTGGGCTGCTTGATGGAGGGGCGATTGCCGAGCATCGTAATCTTGCGGTCCGCAGCGGTGTAGATGGCACGATCGCACCGACCGGTGGTGCCTTTGTGTTCCTCGGTGAGCACCTTGAGCTTGACCTGCCCGATCGCCTCGATCTGGTCGATGTTTTCCCCGGAGGTGAGCTGCACGGTCTTGGTTGCGTTTGATTCCTTGGGCTCTTTGGGCTCGGTCTCCTTCTGCTTGTTGGCAAAGGAAGCAACGAGGGTTTGACAGGTCATGACAACGTCCGGGTCGTGCACGGTCACGCCACCCGAAAAGGTGAGCGCGTTGGTCTTGAACTGAAAGGTGGCCGACTTCGAGTTGATCTGGATCATCGTCGGCTGATTGGTTGAGGTCGTATCAGCGGACGCGGCCTGGAAGGACCAGAGCAGGATGGAGAGGAAAAAACTATTTCGCATTCTGGGCGGGTTTCAAATTGAGGTTGGGGCGGGGGAAGACAGTGGAGACCTGATTGGAAATCTGAAGTTGGGAATCGATCTGACGATACTCGAAACCGATTCCTTCCATCAAAAAAGTGCCGTCCGGTGCACGGGCGGTGAGGCGACCATCGGAGGAGGCAATGCGTTTCTCAAGATCGAGCAGGCAGGTGGGAGCTTCGATGACGACATTCGTCGTGACAGAATTGTTTTCGCCATAAACGAAGGAGATGATCTTGAGACCTTCAATCAGAAGCATGCCGGCAGACTGTGGCTTGGTTTTCTTTCCGAGCACGAGGGAGGACGGCCGCTGCGAAGTGCCTTCGTAGTAGGCATAACTGAAGTTGTATCCGACGCCTTCGAGAGAGGCTTGAGAGGAAAGATCGGTGGGGAGAAACCAGACGGTGATGACCAACAGGAGAGGCAGGAAAGTTCGCTTGGCGGTGACACTCATCGGGCTACCTGTTTGACCACCTTGTCCCATTTACGTTGGGCTTTCAAAATCTTTTCGACCAGCTCGCGGACGGCTCCATGGCCGCCGCTGGCGTCGGTCGTGAGGTGGGCGATTTCTCTGGCTTCGGGGCAGGCGTTGGCGGGCGCGACGGCCAAGCCGACGCGTTTCATCACGGCGAGATCGACGAGGTCGTCGCCGACGAAGGCGACCTGGTCCCAATCCAGCTTGGCCTGCTTCAAAATGCGTCGCAACGCGGGCACTTTGCCGTCCTTGGTCTGTTCGATGAAATCGGTCTTGAGTTCCTCGGCGCGTTTCGTGGTGACCGCCGAAGGGCGCGCCGAGATCCAAGCGGTGCGCAGGCCGGCGAGTTGCCAGCAGCGAAGGGCAAGCCCATCCGGCACGTGGAAACGTTTGGCTTCGCCGTCGGACATGATGTAGACGCCACCGTCGGTGAGGACGCCGTCGACATCGCAGGTGAGCAGGCGGATCCGCCGCAGACGTTGGTGCAAGGTGAGGGTGCGTGGCATGGCGTCAGTTGACCGCACGGTAGAGTTTCACCAGGCCCTTGAGAAAGGCGGGCATCTTGCCGAGCGGAACCATGTTGGGTCCGTCGCTCAAAGCCTCCGTCGGTTTGGGGTGGGTTTCGACAAACACGGCATCGGCTCCCGCGGTGATGGCGCAGCGGGCGAGCAGCGGGGCGAACTCGCTGTGTCCCGAAGAGCAATCGCCTCCGGCACCGGGCATCTGCACGGAATGCGTGGCGTCAAAGACCACCGGGTAACCGAATTTCCTCATGATCGGAATGGCGCGCATGTCGGACACCAGGTTGTTGTAGCCGAAAGTGGTGCCGCGTTCAGTGAGCAGGAGTTTCTTGCCCCCGAAGCCTTCGGCCTTGCGGACGACCTGCTGCATCTCGGGTGGCGAAAGGAACTGGCCTTTCTTCACGTTGACAATCTTGCCAGTCTCGACGGCGGCGGCGAGCATATCCGTCTGGCGACAGAGAAAGGCGGGAATCTGAAGAACGTCGATCACTTCCGCGGCGCGACGGGCCTGTTCCTCGTTGTGCACGTCGGTCAGGACGGGAACCTGAAATTCCTCGCGAATGCGGCCAAGGACTTCCATGCCCGGTTCGATGCCGGTGCCGCGAAAGGATTTGCCGGAAGTGCGGTTGGCCTTGTCGTAGCTGGCCTTGAAGACGTAATCGATGCCGAGTTCGTCGCAGAGGGGGATCAGTTTGCGCGCCACCTGACGACAAAGTTTTTCGCTCTCAATCACGCAGGGACCGGCGATGAGGGTAAGCCGTTTGCGGGATCGGATGCGGTTCCAAATCTGGTTGGATGAAATCACCGCGGAGATTTTAGCAGAGAATACTGCGGATGGGAATGACGGGCGGGAGCTACTTCCCGTTGATGAGGTCGAAGAGGTCGATGGGGAGCGTTCCCTTCTTCTTCGACTTTTTGGCCTTCTTCGCATCTTCCTCGGCGTAGCGGGCTGCTTCCTTGTCGGCCTTGCGTTGCCAGGCTGCGTCTTCACGTCCGACCTCCATTTCGGCGCGGCGCACGCCAGGAAGGTTCTGCCGAGCCTGGGCGGTCTGGGCTTCCGCAATTTCCGGAGTCGCCAGCACGATCGGGCGGAGCATGAGGATGAGTTCGGAGCGGGTGTTGTTGCGCGTATTCTGCTTGAACAGGTGCTTGATGAGTGGAACGCGGCGCAGGAAGGGGACGCCGGTATCAACGTCGTCCTTGGTGTTGTTGATGAGGCCACCAAGGATGATTGTCTCGCCATTGTTGACCGCAATTTTTGAACTGGCCTCTCGGCGGGTCGTGCGGGGGGCGCGCAATTCACCAAAGGTCTCGAACCCGCGGAAGCTTTCAATGGTCTGCTCGATCTCGAGAATTACGAGTCCGTCCGGATTGATGAGCGGAAGGATGTCCAGAGTGATACCGATGTCGACCTGGGAGATGGACACGCGTGAGATAC
>JBMYQZ010000388.1:0-5735 GCA_049601855.1 Limisphaerales bacterium
CCAACACGCGGCGCGCAATGTCGTGCGCACGGAAAAGAACGGCAAGATCACCGTCCTTGCCGACAAGTACGATGGTAAACGCTTCAACTCCCCAAATGATGTTGCCGTTCGCTCCGACGGCACCCTTTGGTTCACCGACCCGCCTTGGGGTCTGCGTGGCGAACGCGAAGTTTCCGGGAACTGGGTCTACAGCCTCGATCCCAAGACCGGCAAGGTCCAGGTCGTTGTCAAGGATCTCGCCATGCCCAATGGCATCATCTTTTCCCCGGATGAATCCCGCATCTACATCGCCGATACCGGCGGCCATCCTCGTCATTCCCCACCGGATTTGCGCAACACGCCTGATCGCGTGCACTGCTACGCCGTCAGCAAGAAAGGCAAACTCGGCAAGAAGCTCTTCCACATCGATGGCGGCAGTGACGGCATGGCCGTGGACGTGAAGGGCAACCTTTACACCACCCATCGCGGCAGCGTTCACATCTTCAATGCCGATGGCAAACGGTTGGGAGAAATCGAATGCCCCGAAGGCCCGGCCAACTGCACCTTTGGCGGCAAGGATTTCAAAACGCTCTTTATTACCGCCCGTAAATCCCTCTACCGCATTCGCCTCCGAAACGCCGGAGCCAAACCACCCGGCGCAACCTGGTAGTCAGTTCCGATTCAAGCGGAGGTCGTTTAGGGATCGGCTACTCGCCGAAGTAGGCGGCGTGGAGGTATTCGGCCGCGGTGCGGATAATCTCCGGTTCCAAGGATTCCAAGAGTTGTTCCTTGGAGTGAATGTGGGAGTAGACGGCGTTGTTGGCGTTAATGGCAACGGTGTCAGGGGGGCCCGAACTGGGGAGCTTGGTGGTGGTGAAGTTGCCGACGCTGAGATTCAGGCTGTCGATGCCGCGGAAACTGAGGGAGGGGTCGATGATGTCGTCGAGGGGGCTGTCAGCTGGTTGCTGGGCGCGGCGGGCGTTGCGGTATTCGCGGACGGCGTCGAAGTTGGTCTTGCCATCGGCGTTGATGACCATGTTGAGGTTGCGGACTTCGAGGCGGATGAGTTTGAAGTGGAGCGTCTGATCGCGCAGGGCTTGGGCATCCAATTCGAAATGCAGTTCGGCAATATCGAGCATGACGCCACCTCCAAATTCGGCGCTGTTGTAGATGCGCAGGTCGAGGAGCGTGGCTCGTTGATCGAGCAGGGCGACGTCGAGTTTTTCCATGCGGGCATCGAGACCGGTATTTTCCGTGATGCGCTTTTCAGCCAGTGACTGGAGCAGGGGATCACGGAGGAGGAAGGCGCCGATGAGCAGAAGCAGGCCAATGACGATCAGGCGATAGATCCACTTGGTGAAAAAACTGATGCCCTTAAAAATCCCAAACATACGTTTCGTTTAGCTACGGAAGAGAACTTGTTCTCTTCCCAGACGAAGCCTTGGCTGCTTCGGTTTCATCAACTCTTCCAAGTCTGGATATCTTCGGGGCGAACGTCGAGACATTCGTCCTGATCCTCCCAGATGACGGCGGGGTAGTGTTCGAGGAGTTGTTGGCAGATGACGCGTCCGGATTCGGCGAGGAGGACTTCGGCTTCCTGGGCGGCGTCTTCGAAAATTTTCTGAAAGTCGGGGACGCGGGCCTTCTTCTCGTCGTCCCAGTGGGCGACATCGTGAATGGCGTTGTAATTCTTCGCCCAGCCCTTGAGCTTGAACTGGATATCGGTGGGGATCTCCTCCAAGGGCACGGCGGTGCCGGCGCAGTGTTGGCAGATAAGCCCCATGTCGAGGACATCGCGGGTGAGGAAAACGAGCATCGGGGCGCGGCAACAGGGCGCTTCGACGTATGCGTGCGGCACGGAAACGAGGCGCTGGTACCAAACCTGCCGATCGTTGGCGAGTTGGGCCGCAATGCGATAGGTGCCGACCAGGGGATGCGAGAAACGCCAGACCTGGCCCGCGAATTGTCCAAGGGTCTGGGCCATCCAACGTGCCAGGCTGAGGTCGTCGAAATTCTTCAACGCCCCGGCATATTCACCCCACAAGTGGTCGAGGGGCGTTTCTTGGTCGGATGCCATGCGGCGGAGTTTGGTCAGATTCGGGCGGCTTGCAAGTCCGTTCAATTCGCCTTCTTGAGCGTGGCGAGGTATTCGACGAGATCGACGAGGTCTTGCACGGTCATCATTTGCTGAAGACCGCTGGGCATGATCGAGAGCTGAGATTTGCGTTGGAAATCGATGTCGGACTTGCTGATGCGATTGACGATGCCGCCGACGGTCTTGATGGTGAGCTGGTCTTTGGTATCGCTGACGAGGAGGCCATAGAATTCGTCGCCGCTCTTGGTTTCGATCGTCCAGGATTCGTAGCCCATGAGGATTCCGCTGTTGGGCGCGAGGATGGATTCGTAAAGCGCCTCCTTGGTGAGTTTCGATCCGATTTCGGAAAGGGCGGGACCGAAGTCGATGCCATGGCCATTGACTTGGTGGCAGCGATTGCAGGCGACGGTTTCGCGGGTGTAGACGACGGCGCCACGTTTGGGATCACCGGCCCTCTTCGCCAGCTCGTTGATGGGAGGAAACGAGCCGTCGCCCTGCATTTGCGGCAAGGGCAGGAGCTTGGCTGCGGTCTCCTTTACGTCGGTCCAACGCACCGAATTGAGTTCCATCGTCGCGGTGAGTCTGGTGGCTTCCGGAAGGGAATCGGTTTCGGCGAGTTTCAACAATTCCTGGGCGCCTTGTTTGAACTTGGCAAGGGATCGTGCGGCTTCTTTCTGCAGGGTGGGATCGTGATTGCCTGTGAGGATGGGAAGGATCAGCTTGGCGGTCGTCCCTTTCAACGTGTTGCCCAGTGCTTCAACTAGTTTGGCCGCGCGCTTGGGATCTTTGTTCAGCGTCGTTTTGATCAGGTCGGATCCGTCGTTGGACAAGACGACGTTGATAGCTGCCGTGCCCGCGGTGCTGTTCGGATTGGCGATGCCCATCTCCAACAACTGGGGATTGCGGTCCTTGAGTTTGAAGACTTCAACGAGTTCAACGAATTGCTCGGTGCCTTCCGTGGCGGTGAGGACTTTGCCTAAGGCGTCCTTCAGGCGTGGATTGGCATTCACCTGCTCCGGTCCGAGGCGGGTGAGGGCGCCGATGATGGTGTTGAGCTTTTCCGGCGGAATCTCCGCGGCGGTCAGCGAGGACGCCGCGAACAGGATTGAGAATAGCAAACGCATGATCACAAGCCGAGCGAACCCAACGCAATTGCTGCCAGTGCATCGTCTTTTTCCTGGCATTTCGGAATGAAGTCGAGGGCACGCATGTAGCGATCTTTGTCGGCTGCCGTGGTCTTGGGATCGGTGAGGATCTTGGCGAGATAGGTGGCGGCTTTGGGAGCGCGAAGGCGCCAGATGATGTCGTGACCGGCGGGAGTGTTCCAATTCTCGGTCTGCTGGAGCCAGGCGTCGAGGCAGGCGGCTTCGTGACCGCGGGCGGCGATGCCGAGGGCTTCGAGATACCAACGGTCTTTGCCGTCGTGCTGATTGGCCAGCTGTGTCCAGAGAAACACGTTGGGATCGGCGGCCTGCTTGTCGGCGAGGGTGATGAGTATCTCTCGGCGGACTTGGGGAGAACGATCGCGGACGAGATTGGTCAGGAGGGATTTCTGTAAGGCAGTATGTTGGCGTGCGAGGCGGAGGGCCATCAGGCGGATGTTTGGATCGCGGTCGCGGGAGGCAATCTTGATGGTGGTTGGGACATTGCCCTTGATCATGGCGAGCAGCCAAAGAGCCCGGGCTCGGAAGCGGGGATTCTTGTCTCGGGCCAGTTTCTCCAACGCGGGCTTGGCCTTGGCTTGTTGTTTGTGGAGTTCGTTCCAGGCGATGTAGCGGACAGCATTGTTGGGGTTCTTCAAGGCGGTGATGCAACCGTTGACAGAGTTGAAATCGAACGTGTCAATCTGATAGTCCGAGTTACCAGTTGGAGCGACGCGGAAAAGACGGCCGCTATCAATGTGGCGGGCGTTGTGTCCGCCGACGCCAGGGTCGTACCAATCGGCGGCGATGAGAGAGCCGTCGGGGGCGACCTTGACGTCAGAGGGCCGGAACCAGCGGTCCTTGGTGCCTTCGAGGATATTGACGGTGGTGGCCTTGTAACCGGCGCCGTCGTTCTCCACGGGATAGGCGCGGACAACGCTGGGACCGGCGTCGCAATGGATCATCTGGCCCTGGAATTCTTTGGGCAATAAATCGCCCTCGTAGATGCAGATGCCGGTGGGAGAACCGGCTCCGGTTTGCAAAACGTTCGGGACGACGCCGGGGTCGTTGAGGTGCCAGTGACGTTTGGGAATCTCGGCGTGCATACCGGTGCGCTTGGCGCGCCAGCCAGCGCCGGTGAGTTCGTCCTTGTAGCCGTAGTTGCCGTGCTCCATCACGTAGTTGATGCGGACGCCTTTGTTGCCGTCGTCGTCGTTGTCGGATTGCCACATGGTTCCGAAACTGTCGACGGTGACCATCCAGTTGTTGCGAAAGTTCCAGCCGAGAGTTTCGAACTCGCTGCCATCCGGGTAGCAACGGAAGACCATGCCCTCTTGGTAGGGCTTGCGCTGGTTGTTCACTTCATTGCCCTGAAGATCGACCACGGGTTTGCCCTTGGCGTCCTTGATCTGGCGGCCGGAGTTGCCGAAGTTGAAGTAGAAGCGCCCGTCGGGGCCGAACTGGACCTGGTGGATGCCGTGGTCGTGTTGCGTGCCCGAGATGCCGGTGAAGAGCGGTTCGAACTTGTCGGCCTTGTCGTCACCGTTGGTGTCATGGAAGACGAGGATCTTGTCACCAACGGCGACGATGACCTTCGTGTTCTTGCCGTTGGCGGTGGGAAGGACGGTGACACCGTGGGCGGTGTCGACTTCGGTTCCTTGGAAGAAGGTCGTGGACTTGTCCGCCTTCGCGTCGCCATCGGTGTCTTCGAGGATCAGGATGCGATCGCCTTCCTTGCGAGTGCCCTTGTGCTTCCGGTAGTTGACGACTTCGCAGACCCAGATGCGGCCACGGTGATCGATGTCGATATTGGAAGGATTGAGCAACATCGGTTCGGCGGCGAAGAGCTGGGCCTGCAGCTTGGGATGTATGGTGAGGTTGGCGACGGCGCTCTTGGGGTCTTGGGCACCAACCTGCTTGGTCTCGTTGGTCTTCTTGGCCTTGGCGAGGAGGGTGACGAGGTCGGGTTTCTCGGTGTAGACGTGGAATTGGACGCTGGTGCCGTTTTGATCCGTGCCACCGTTGTCGAGTGCGCCGCGGGCGGTGAACCAGGCATAGCTGTGGCCGGCGGGAAGTTTGTAGGTGATGACGGAGTTGGCGTGGGTGCCAATGCCGAACTCGACGGGCTGGCCTTTGACCTTCAGCGGACCGTTGCCGGCGTTTTTGCCGATGCGCACCTTGCCCCAATCGGTGGTGGCTGAAGCCCACGCGAGGTTGGTGAGTTTCGTCTTCTTGCCGAAGGCGCTCACCAGGGTCGGCTCAGCCCAGTCGGCCCAGTCGCAGGCGTAGCCGTTGCCGCCGTCGGTGACGATGAGGTAGAGCTCCTTGGCGTCCGCAATCGTGGCGCGGATGGGCACGGAAAAGCCCGGTGTCCGCATGGTGACGACCGGGCTCGAAAATGCTGCCGAGATCTTCGGTGTTACTTTTTCACTTTTTTTTTAGCCGGACGTTTTACCCGCGGCTTGCGGGCGACCTTCTTGTCGAGGTTGGCCATCATCATCCGGTCCGTGACTTTCGAT
>JBMYQZ010000389.1:0-5731 GCA_049601855.1 Limisphaerales bacterium
GTGCAGATACCGATGGCGATGCCGCCGACGGTGGAGGTCACGGGAACACCGGCATTCATGAGCGCCAAGGAGGCGCTACAAACGGAGGCCATCGAGCTGGAACCGTTGGATTCCAGGATTTCACTCACAATACGAACGGCGTAAGGGAAGTCGTCGAAAGGGATGACCGGAGCCACGCTGCGTTCAGCAAGCGCGCCATGACCGATCTCACGACGACCTGGTCCCATGATCCGGCCGGTTTCACCGACGGAGAAGTTCGGGAAGTTGTAATGCAGCATGAACTGCTTGGTATCGACGCCTCCCGTGTAGGAATCGAAGTCTTGGGCATCATCGGTGGTACCCAGCGTGGCGATGGCCATGGACTGGGTTTCGCCGCGCGTGAAGACGGCCGAACCGTGCGTGCGAGGCAGAACGCCAATGTCGCAGGTGATTTTGCGAATATCGCTGAATCCCCGGCCATCCTGACGCTTTCCATCGTTGAGGATGAAGGCACGAACCTGCGCCTTCTGGATGCCGTAAAACACCTGGCCCATGATCTGGTCCGAGATCTCTTCCTCACCATACTTCTCGATGAGCTTGGCTTTGACCTCATCCTTGATGGCCGCACAGGCCTTCTCGCGCACGAGCTTCTCGGGAATGAGGAGCGCGTCACCAATGCCGGTGGCAAAAGACTTCGCGTCTTCCAGAATCTCGTCCTTGACGGCGAGCGTGGTGATTTCGCGCTTCGCCTTACCGGCTTTTTCGACCAGTTCGACTTGGGCGGCGATCAGCGGCTGGATGGCTTCCTGAGCGAACTGCAGGGCTTGGTCGAATTCTTCGTCAGGAATTTCGTCGGCGGATCCTTCAAACATCACAACATCGTTCTTGTTGCCAACGTAGATAAGATCGAGGTCACTGCCTTCCATCTCTTCATGCGTGGGATTGGCGATAAACTCGCCACCGACACGACCGACGCGAACACAACCAAGCGGTCCGGCCCACGGGATGTCACTGATGGACAACGCGGCGGAGGCACCCAAGATGCTCATCACATCAGGTTCATTTTCACCGTCGGCGCTGAGGAGGAGCGTCTGCACCTGCACTTCGTTGAACCAGCCTTTCGGAAACAACGGACGGATCGGACGATCCGTAAGGCGCATGGTGAGAATTTCCTTCTCGGTCGGACGACCTTCACGCTTGAAATAACCACCGGGGAAACGACCGGCGGCCGAAGCCTTTTCGCGGTAATCGACGGTGAGTGGGAAGAAGTCCTGTCCTGCGCGTGCCTTGTGAGCGGCACAAGCGGCGACGAGGATGATGGTCTCGCCCATGGTAACCGTAACGGAACCATCGGCTTGTTTGGCAAGATTGCCGGTTTCTATATGGATTTCCTTTCCGCCGATCGAGGCGGATACTTTGGTGACTGACATATGTTTATGTGGGGGGGGTTGTGACCCGTCAGCCTCGGAGAAACTTCATTGAACTCCCGCCCTGCGGGGGCTGAATGAAATTACCCCTGGCCAACGACTCGTTTTGCATTGAATCAGAAAACGGACTCATCCCTCCACGAGTCCGCATCAGAAGACGCAAAAGGCCTCCCGGGGGAGGCCTCTCGCAAAATCCATCTTAGCGACGCAGGTTGAGCTTCTTGGTGATGCTCTTGTAACGCGACCGGTCGGTATCATGAAGATAGTCCAACAAGCGGCGGCGTTGACCGACCATCTTGAGCAGACCTCGGCGGGAGCTGTGGTCCTTCTTATGCTCTTTGAGGTGATCGGTGATTTCGTTGATGCGTTCGGTCAAAATCGCAATCTGCACGTCGGCGGACCCTGTGTCCTTCTCGTGTACCCGAAATTCTTCTACCAATTTCGATTTCGTTGCTGCTTCCATTTTATATTTATCGTCCTAGCTGCGAGGGCTGAGGAGTATGCAGATACACCACTACCCGGTAAAGCGGTTTTTCAGTAAATTTTCGACTCTTTTGGAGTTGTCCACAGAGGTTATTCACAAACCGAGACGAAACACCCCAAGACTGCGCGTTTCCCTGTGAAAAACAAGCCTTTGCGCCCGCTCAATCGCTATCGCAGGTTACGTGATTTGTCCGGGTTTGGTGGCGTGATAGGCGCTGAAGATGCCCAATTCAATCCGCCGTTTCACATCCGCGAACCCCACCCGCTCAATCGAGCTCAGGATCGAGTTCGGTGGCACGCAGGCATCGATCGTGTCCCAGTAATAGCTCATCATCGTCTGCGCATTGCGGCTGCCGGTGATGATGAATGACAGGGTCGGAAGGATATCGCGGAAGTAGAGTTCCGACCAAAACATGCCCCAACCAGTCCGCGGCCGGCTGATCTCCAAGATCAGCAAGCGTCCGCCGGGCTTCAGCACCCGGAGGTATTCCTTGAAAGTTGTATCGAGATCTTCGACATGCCTCAACGCGTAGCCCATGGAGAGGAAGTCGAATTGGGCATCTTCAAACGGCAGGTGTTCCGCATCGGCGTTGACGAATTCGGCCTCAAGCTTCTTGGCCGCCTCGGCGAGCATGCCCTTGCTCGGGTCGACTCCGGTCACCTTCCCCTGCCCCGCGAGCACTTCGATCATGGCTTCCGTCACGGCACCGGTTCCACATGCCACATCCAAAACGTTCATCCCCGGCTTCAGTCCCGCCTGCGTCACCGCCCGCTTGCGGTAGAAATGCCCGGTCCCGAAGAAGCCGATCTTCCCGACGCGGTCATAATGCGGCGCGCCCTTGTCGAAGAGATCACCGATAAACTCGCGTTTGCCATCATCATCCGCGTAGTAGTTCTCGATGGGTTGATGAGGTTTGGACATCAGGGCTCCTTGGGCAAGCCGTTGCGAATTGCGTCGGCCATGTGGTTAACGGATTGAAGGACCTGGCGGGCAATCTCCTGGTCGCCGATCTTCAGATCGAAATTCTTTTCCAGCATCACCACGAGCTGGAGTCCGTCCACCGAGTCCAGCCCCAGACTCTCGGGACCAAACAATGCACCGTCATCCGAAATGTCATCTGGTTCATCGGGAAGCATGAGGTTCTCAATCATCAATTCCTTGATGCGATGCTTCAGTGCTGCTTCGTCTTCCATGGGTTCAATCAGAGGATTCCGCCGTCAATTTTGAGGACGGACCCTGTGAGATACGATGCCTCCTCACAAGCCAAAAACCGGACGGCCGCCGCGACCTCTTCCGGCTTGCCGAAGCGACGCATCGGAATTCGCATCTGCGCCTCTCGTCGGGCCTGTTTATCAGGAAATTCCAAGGCCTCCGAATCGATGTACCCTGGACAAACCGCGTTCACCGTCACGCCCGCACGGGCCACCTCTTTCGCCAGGGCCTGACTGAAAGCAACGACAGCCGCCTTGGCGGCGGCGTAGTTCGTCTGCCCCATTGGCGCAAGCAGAGCACTGAGCGAGGAGATGTTGACGATCCGTCCTGACCGTTGAGCAAGCATCAGTCTCACCGCCTCGCGACAGCCCATGAAGACGCCGTTGAGATTTACGTCCATGACGCAGCGCCATTGTTCGTCCGTCATCTGGCCTAACAACGAATCGTCATGAAAACCGGCGTTATTCACCAGGACGTCCAACCGTCCAAGCTTTTCGATGGCAGCCTTCCAGTCCGCGAACTGAGTGACGTCCAGCTTGATCGTCTGGCAGCGCTTGGGATATTTCGCAGCGAGGTCTTTCGCGAGCGCAGAATTCTCACGCACGCCGAGATGAATCGCGTTCTCTTCTCGTTCATCCAGAAAGGCGCGGGCAATCGCCCGGCCGATGTCACCGTTCGCTCCCGTGATCAATATGATGCGCTCAGACATGCTTCTCAAATACCGCACCGACCGCAAACTGGTAAACCCCAGGCACCCCCACGGCGACCGATCGGGCTTCATTTCTCGAGATGCGATCCACCGCCATGATCGATTGCCAAGCCGCCCCGGCGGACAACGCCTCACCGTTCAATCCCGGAGAATCAGGTTCCCCCCCGAGTTCTGCAGCCATCGCGTTCCACGCCATTTCCCGGGCACCAGACACCGCATAGTCGTGCAACGATGAGACGGTTTGCAGACAGGCACCCGCTCCACCCTGCGTCAGCAACATGGCCCCCGCGCCTTCGGTCAGTACCGTTCCCGAATCGAAGTGACGCATCACATCCGCCGTGATCCAGTCCGCCTCTTCCGCGGCTACGACCAGGCAATCATCCACCTTGCCCGCTTCCAGCCAATTCGCGGCGACCGCCAGTCCTTGGAGATACACGCCGCTATCTCCAACCAAGGTGTAATTCACCACCGGATTCTCCCACACCGCAGACAGGTGACTACCTGGCGCATTGAAGACGGTCTCCGGAAAGATTAGCGGACTCGCCACTGCCGGGTTTTCCAACACCTCGGCGTAAAACCTCCGCGAGTAATTCACGCAACCACAGGTCGTGCAGTATACGATCCCCAGCCGACGCCGTTCATCCGCTGGCAAAGCCGCCATCGTCACCGCTTCATGCGCCGCCGCCATGGCAAAACGTCCGATGGTGCTGGTGCGCCGCAGGCGGGCGTGCCGAAACAATTGTCGCGGCATACCTTCCTTCGGAACCTGGTAAACGCGAAGCGCATCCGAGCCCGGTCTTTCGATTTCATTCGACGAACCAAAATTCCCATCGCGCAAACAATCCACACCCCATCCCGCAGGAGAAACCGCTCCCCATCCGATGATCGCAATCATTCAGTCCTCCTCAGGATCAAGGTTGCGTTCGCTCCGCCAAAGCCAAACGAGTTCGTCATCGCGTATTCGAACTCTGCCTCCGTCGGCTCCGTCACCACTTCAAATTCACAAACCGGATCAAGGGTTTCCAACATCGGCTCCGGTGGCAGCCATTGTCCGTCCAAAGCGAGCAGGCAAATCACGGTCTCGACCGCCCCCGCTCCGCCAAGCAGATGTCCAATCCCGCCTTTCGTCGAACTGACGGCCACTTGGCCACCGTTCAGCAGACGATTGATAGCCCCCGCCTCGGACACATCGTTCAGCGGCGTCCCGGTTCCATGAGCGTTGAGGTAGCCGATGTCGCCAAGGCTCAAGCCCGCCTGCTCCATCGCTTCTGACATGGTCGCGACCGCCGCGTCGCCATTCGGATGCGGCTGCGTCAAATGATGGACATCGGTCGCCGCCCCATAGCCAACAATCTCTCCCAGAATCTCAACCCCACGCTCCTTCGCATGGTCCAAAGTTTCCATGGCCACGACGGCCGCCCCTTCACCAAGCCCAAGCCCGTCTCGATTCGCGTCAAATGGACGACACGTCGTCGTCGAGAGCGCCTGCAACGAATCAAACCCGGCATAAACCATTTGGCACAACGCATCGTAGCCACCCGCCAGAACCTGCTCATCCTGCCCCGTGCGAACCCGGTCGTAAGCATGCCCAATGGCGTTCGCCCCCGAAGCGCAGGCGTTCGCGATGATCGAAACCTCACCACCGAACCCGAACGCCTTTCCCAACAAGGCCCCTTGCCGCTGAGCTTGGTAATAGATCGAGCGCGCAGATTGAGTTGATCGCACTTCCGACCCGTCAACCGCCGCCCGATAATAGTCTTCTCCCAGGGTCATTCCACCGCAGGTAGTTCCCAGAATCACCGGAATGTCCCCGCCCCCATTCCAACCCGACTGCCCCCACGCCTCCGCCCCCGCGTGCAACAAGAGTTGTGCGCCCCGTTCCAGGCGTGACTCAACCCGCGGTCCAAGTTCGGTGATCGG
>JBMYQZ010000390.1:0-5689 GCA_049601855.1 Limisphaerales bacterium
GCCGATGGCAGTGATGCGGGTGGATTGGCGGAGCACGGGATCCTCGTTGTCCGGATCGGCCAGGTCTTCATGAAAGCCCAGCCACATGGAAATGCCCGCGCCGGCCGAACCGCCGTAACACGCGATCCGCTGCGGATCGATATTCCACTCTTTTGCTTTGGAGCGCAGAAACTGAACCGCCCGGGCGCCATCGTGCATGCAGGCCGAGACATCCAGGGGTCCGCTCACAAATCGATAGTGAATCGCCGCACAGGAAATGCCCGCCTGTTCGCATTCGCGGATCATCGTGACGTTCATGTTGTTCTTCGTGCCGGCAACGAAACCGCCACCGTGGATGTAGACGACCAGCGGCGTCGGGGTGTCGCTCTTGGCCTGGTAAAAATCCAGCACGTGACGTTCGTGTTCGCCGTAGGACACGTTGGCCTTGGTGGGCTTGGGACGATTGGCGCGGGTGCTCTTGCTGCGTTGCGCCAGGCGTTCTTTCTGCCAGGCACGTGCTTCCTCCATCGTGAGGATGCCGTCCTTGTTCTTGTCGGCCGCGGGTTGGGCCGCCAGCCAGCGCTTCAGTTGGGCGTTGTTTTCAGAGGTGGGTTTGGCCGTCTGGGCGGACAATGGCAGGATGCCTAAAATCAACAGGGCGGGAAGAAGGGACTTGAGCATGGGTATTCGAACACCTCGGCCCGGTCCGAATTCAATTGTCCGTCAAAATCGTGAGGCACCCCACGTTCGATTGACTTTCCCGTGGAATCTTCCGAGCTTGGCTGTCGGATGAGCGACAAGAATTACCGCCTGCGCGTGACCTTGCATGGTGTTCAAGGCAGTGGCTCGACGTTTCCCCGCCTGGGCGAACGCGAGGCGGCGCGGGAAGTCAGTGAACTGCGATTGTTGGAGCAGGTGTTTCGATCGCTCCCGGATGGAGATGCGGAAAAGGTGATCAATGGTCCGCTGACGCCGGCAAATCTCCGAAAATACCGGGCGGGACTGGCCGGCACGCCTCCGGTGTCCTATGGCGGCTGGACGACCTGCATCCAGGTGGAGACGGCAGACGGGCATGACCTGGTGTTCGATTGCGGCAGCGGGTTTCGCAATTGCGCCATGGACCTCCAACGAAAGTGGGGCGATCGCACGCAACGGCCGGTACATATCTTCGGCAGCCATTCGCATCGCGATCACACGGAAGGTTTTGACCAGGCGCCGGTCTGTTTCGATCCGCGCAACGAAATTCACATCTACGGCAACCGCCAGTTCCTCTTCGCGCTCGACGAGCAACTGGGGATCTTCAGCCGCTCGGTAGCGGCCGACGTCCTGGGCGTGCATACGCCGTTGTATTACGACCTGATGCCCGCGCAGTTTGCCTGTCATCCGATCGTGATCGGGAACCAGGCTGTCGACGGGCTGATGGCGGAAGTGCAGGGGGAAACCTACGCGGTGGATCAGCCCATCGTGCTGGGCGACACCCAGATCACACCGTTCGAACTCTTTCATCCCGCTCCGTGTCTGGGTTACTGCGTGGAGACGGGCGGAGTGAAGTTTGTCTTCGCGACCGATCACGAACTGCGACACGGAGACGACGATACCGGGCGGGACGAGACCAGCCAGGCGGCGGAGGACCGCTTGAGGCGCTATAGCGAACGTGCCGATCTGCTCTATCGCGACGGGCAATACATGATGGTCGAGTATCTCGGTGAAAAAGGCATTGGCGAATCCGGTCCGATTCCGCGGGTCGATTGGGGGCATTCCTGCATCGAGGACGTCACTGAGATGGTTGCGGATTGCGAGGTGAAACACACCCTGATCGGACATCACGATCCGAACCGGGAATGGGCGGAGCGTCAGTGGATGGACACCGCGATGGCGCGCAATTCCGCCAACGGCGAACAGCGGATGGAGTTGGCGAAGGCGGAAGCCGTCTTCGAGATCTAACTCACGAGGCGCTCAGCCAACGAGGCGAAGGCCACCTCCACATTGAGACCATCAAGGGCACTCGTTTTCCAAGTGCGAATGCCTGCGAGCGAATCGAGCGCGGTGTCGTCGAGTTTCCACGCTTCGGTGAGATCGGCTTTGTTCAGCAAGGCGATCCAAGGAAATTCACCCGCGGTCTCGGTCACCCGCGCCTTGATCTCCAATCCCGTGGCGAGCGTTTCCGGTCGCGTGCCGTCGATAACCAGAAGGTAACCGGCCGCGCCGCTGTAATAGCTCTTGGGAATCTGGAAGAACTCCTCTTCGCCGGCCACGTCCCAGATGTTCAACACCACTTCGGCGTTTTCCAATTGGATGGACTTTTTATCGATCTTCACTCCGACGGTGGAGAGATATTTGTCGTCGAACATGGATTTCACGAAACGGCGGACGAGGCTCGTCTTTCCCACGCCGGCGGCTCCGAGAATACAGATCTTCTGCTTGATGATTCTGGATTGCGCGCTGTCAGCCACGGGCAAGACCTATCGGATCGTGATTCGGCGAGCGAGTGATTTCTTTCGCAAATCAATCAAGCGGGCCAGCGATAGATCACGTAGCCGAGATACGCGGCAACACATAATCCTCCCTGCCATCTCCGCATTTTGAAACCGATCACCAGCAGTGGGAAGGACGCAGCAATGAAACAGAGTTGCACGATGTGATCAGAGCGATCGATGGCGCCGGCATCGATCGGTGCGACCAAGGCGGCAATGCCGAGCACGTTGAGGAGATTGAAGATAACGGAGCCGATCGCGTTGCCGGCCGCCATCTCGCCTTCGCCTTTCATGGCGGCCACGGCGGAGGCGGCAAGATCGGGTGCGCTGGTTCCGAAAGCCACAACGGTCAGGGCAATGATGACTTCGCTCACGCCCAGTTGTTGCGCAAGCACTACAGCGCCGCTGACCAACACGCGACCACCAATGAGCAAAAGGGCAAAGCCGAGAAACAACATGCAGAGAGGTTTCCAGATCGGCGTTTTTTCAATCACCGGTTGGTCTTCGGCCTCGTCGACCTTCGGACCATCTTCAGGAGTTTGAACCACCTCGCCTTCCTCGGCCTCTCGCTGACGTTTCACCTGCGCGCGCGCGCGCCGTATCCCGAACACGGTGTAGGCGATGATGCCGACGGTGAGACCAAATCCTTCGGTGCGATCCAACTCGCCATCGAGCAGGAAGAAAGTCACCAGAAAGGACGACGCGATCATGAAGGGTACGTAAACGTGAGTCGTTTCCTTGGTCACCACGAGCTGACGACACAGAGCGGCGACGCCCAGAACGATGCCGATGTTGCAGATATTGGAGCCGATGACATTGCCGATGGCCATGGCGCCTTGCCCTTTCGACGAAGCCGTCACGCTCACGGCGAGTTCGGGTAGACTGGTGCCATAGGCAACCACGGTGAGCCCCACGATCAACGGGGTCAGCCCCATCGCGAGCGCAAAGGTCGACGCGCCATAAACGAGAGACTCTGCCCCGTAGTAAAGCAGCACCAAACCGAGCAACACCCAGGCAATGGCTTCAACCATGCAAGGGGGTTAGTTGGCAGGAGTTGGTTGGCGGGAGCGTCGCGATGCAGGGACGATTGAAGCTGCGTCGGGGAATGTCAAAATTGAATTCCCATCCGTTGCCGTTAGCGTCGGCGCATGAAACGCAAGATATTCGCAATCCTGTTTGCCATCGGCACCCTGATGCTTTCACCGGGCGCGTCTGCCGCCGGAAAGAGCTATTACCTGATCGGCAATTCTCTCACGTGGGGCACCGTGCCCCCCCAAGCTTAGCGGTGACGTACAGTGGAACGTGGATTGCGGCAAGCCGCTGCACTACATTCATGCCAATCCGGCCAAGCCTTGCGTCAAGACTTCCACGCTCTGGCCCAAGGCATTGAAGGAGAAACAGTATGATTACCTTTCCCTGCAATCGCACTACGGCGCCACGCTGGCGCAGGATGTGGACACGATTTCCAAATGGATCGAAATGCAGGGCGAAGCCATTGTCATCATTCACACCGGCTGGGCTCGTTCCGCCTCGCGGGCGGAAGAATATGCCCAGAAGAAGCCGGCCGAAAAAATGCAGCATAGCCGCGCGCACATCGCCGAGTTGATCAGGCGATTGAAGAAGCGATTCCCGAAGCGCGAGATTCGTCAGACGCACGCGCAGGAACTGTTGGCCCGCGTCGCGGCAGATGCGGCCGCCGGCAAGGCACCCATTGACGACGTGAAGGATCTCTATCGCGACGCCATTCACATGAATGTCGTGACCGGTCGCTACCTGGTGCACAACGCCATGCGGCACGCGCTCGATCAACCGCGTTCACAGGAAGGATTCAACAAGCTGGATCCAAAGATGAAGAAGTATCTCGATTCGGTGTTGGATACGCTCAAGTAACAAGCAGCAGCACACCGGAAACGAAAAGGATCGCGGCGACGATGCGTCGGAAGAGGAACTCCGACGTGCGGAAGTGGGCCCAGTGTCCGAGGAAAGTTCCCGCGAGGAATGCCGGCGCGAGCGTGGCGGCAAGTTTGAGTGACTCCATCGTGTAGAGTCCGTTGTACCAGTGGGCACAGACCGTCCAACAAGACGCGAAGAGGAACAGGCCGATGATCGTCGCGCGCAGTGTTTCCTTACGGTCAAACTGCTGCGAAAGATAGAGTACGATCACTGGCCCGCTCATTCCCAGTGACCCGCCGAAAAGGCCGCCTCCCATTCCAAACAGAAAGCCCCAGCGTGGATTGATCTTCCAAGGCACGGGATTGCGGGCGATCCACCACAGATACGCAGAGAACAGAAAGACCACAGCGGCCAACACGCCGATCAGGATGCGATCGTCGATGTGCGCCAACACATAGGCACCGGTCATGTTGCCGACGAACAGACCCGCCAGGAGATTCCAGACGTGTTTCCAGTCGACGTCCTTCCACACCTTGGGAAGCAAGATCACGCTGATGCCGATCTCGAAGAGCAATTGCATCGGCACGACAAACTTCAGCGGATACATCAGCGCCAACACCGGAATCGCGATCAGGCCCGCACCAAACCCGGTCAGGGACCGAATGAAGAAGGCCACGAAAAAGATCAGGCTCCCATAGATGATTCGTTCGTCCATTGCGAAGTGATCAGGAATCAGCGGGATTCAGCAATTGACACCCATCCCGAATGCTGATTACTTCCCCGTCCGCCCAATTGGCCGGGGTCGGGACGTAGCTTAGCTTGGTAGAGCGCCACGCTGGGGGTGTGGAGGTCGCTGGTTCGAATCCAGTCGTCCCGACCATTTTTCTTTTATTCCCCAACGTACTCCTCAAATCGCTTCTTCGAGGCCGTCAGGATGTTGTCCGGAAACGCGCCCGGGCTGATGAAGTAACGAACCTTGAAAGTGCCGGTTTCACCCTTCTTCAATTTGGTCACAAAGAACGATCCGAAGCGGCCGTAGTTGCGGTAAGCGCTGTAGCGAACGGGGTTCGGCAGGGAAGGATGACTCATGTGCTGCACGTGGTAGTCGTTGCCATTAGCCTTGAAGGTCATCGCCGCCCAGGGCAAACCGCGCGCGGCGATGACGGATTTCTGGTCCATCTTGCCAGAGGGGAAGAGATACTTGGCCGAGGTGTTCTTCACGACCTCGGCGGCCGCGCGAAACTGACTGCCGGCGTGTTCTGGATCTCCGTTCAGATCCACGTCACCTTTGACAGCGGTAATCTTGGATTCGGTGTCCAGAAGGAAGGAGCCTTTCGAACTCG